>JAEXYZ010000111.1 GCA_023405135.1 Bacillota bacterium
ACCCGTCCGCCGCTAACTTAAAAGGAGCAAGCTCCTTTTAAGTCCGCTCGACTTGCATGTATTAGGCACGCCGCCAGCGTTCGTCCTGAGCCAGGATCAAACTCTCCATAAAAGAAAATTTGATAAAGCTCAAATTTGCTGGCATCATTTTTGATGTCCAAAATTTTGTTTCGTTCACTAACAAAAGCCAGTTACTAAAAACTTTATTTCATTAACGTTTTGTTGTTCAGTTTTCAAGGTTCATACATCGTCACTATTTAACAGCAACTTTTAAATTGTAACACATATGCTATATGATGTCAACAACTTTTTTGCAATCCGTTTAGCGACTTTTATATTATATTACTACACTGTAGTTTTGTCAACTTCTTTTTAAAAGGAAGTCACCAACTCAACTGACAGTTATACTATTATATCATAATCAACATACGTCGTCAATAATTATTATTGATTTTGAATATTTTTTTGATACGTCTTAACGACTTTTACTACTATATCACCATAATAACTATAATGCAATAGTTTTATTGAAAAAAAGTTAACACACCTATACAAAGAATTCCAGGTAGCCCTAAAATCGTTATTGTTAGTGCAGAAAATAGATTCACAGGTACAATGATATCGAAGTCATCTACAATAATATGGGCTATGTATAACAACGCAAACGAGCATGCTAACTTAAACCATAGAATGGCTAGCTTTTCAAAAATAACACCAAAACCAATTTTCCTTCCTATTAAAACACAAAAAAAGAGTAGCGCACAAATTAAACCTACCAAAATGTAAGTTATCAAACATATCCCCTTCCAACAATGTATTCATAGGAGCATATGCTTTTGTGGCTACTCTTATTATGTTCATTTAAGTAAAATTTTTCGAATCCGTGCTTCTTTGAATAAATAGAAATGAATGCTCTCCGCTATTTTGCGACGTGCAATTACATCTAAATCATAATCATCTAACAGACCTTCAATTACTTTCGCATTATTCCAGTCATCTTTCGTCTCTTTTATAAGATGAATTAATTTTTCATCGAATTCTTTTTTTAATTTCCCTTTACGACTAAACATCATACAATGCGCCACTCACCTTATAGTGATTTAAGATCATCCAATTAAATTAAACAATAAGAATAGTGGAATTAAAACTAACCTGTAAAAAACCATACTTGTCCAATACACGTATAGTAATCATAAACACTATCCAAATCGTGAATGTTCCTATAATTCACGTCGCCCTTCTAACGCTTTGGATAATGTTACTTCATCGGCATATTCTAAATCTCCACCAACTGGTAAACCATGTGCAATTCGTGTTGTACGAATTCCAGAAGGTTTTACAAGACGTGAAATATACATTGCAGTTGCTTCCCCTTCAATTGTAGGGTTTGTCGCCAAAATTAATTCTTGCACTTGTTCATCTTGTAAGCGAGTGATTAATGAAGCTACATTAATATCCTCTGGACCAATACCATCCATAGGTGAAATAGCTCCATGTAAAACGTGATAAAGACCATGATAATCTCGCATTTTTTCCATTGCAATGACATCTTTTGGATCTTGAACAACGCATATTGTTGACATATCACGTTGTTTATCTGAACAAATTTGACACGGGTCTATATCTGTAATATGACCACATACCGAACAATATGTTAAGTTTCGTTTTGCATCTACTAACGCTTTTGCAAAAGATAAAACTGTATCTTCTTTCATTGTTAAAACGAAAAATGCCAGTCGAGCCGCAGTTTTCGGTCCGATACCTGGCAATTTCATAAAGCTATCAATTAGCTTTGATATTGGTTCAGGGTAGTACATTCATTTTACCTCCTAGAATGGAAGGTTTAAACCTTGAGTGAATTTACCCATCGTTGCATTTGTAGTTTCTTCTACTTTCTTTAATGCTTCGTTTGTTGCAACAATGATTAAATCTTCTAACATTTCCACATCTTCAGGATCAACCACAGATGGGTCTAAATTTACTCCAAGAACTTCGCGTTGGCCATTCATAGTAATTTTCACCATGCCGCCACCTGCAGAACCTTCAAATTCCTTTGCATTTAATTCTTCTTGTGCCTGCATCATTTCTTTTTGCATTTTTTGCATTTTTTTCATCATGCCTTGCATATTACCCATTCCACGCATAAACTAATTTCCTCCTAAATATTAATTAATTTAATTTTGCCTTATCTATCGTAACAGGGAGATATACTAAATGAAAACCATTAATCTTCAACAATCTCGACAAAATCTTTACCAAATATTTTCTCAGCCTCTGTTATTAAAGGGTCTTCAGAAGCAATTCCTTGTGCATCGTCAATAAATGGCTGTTCTTGGACTGTTTCAGAAAAATTAATTCCATCATCCTGTTCAGAAGAATCTTTTTTCTGATTTAGACCATTTTCTCGGATAAAGTCTTGACGCAATGTAAGCCATTGATTTTCTGGAATACATAAAATTTCATACATAGTTCCCGTTATCTGAGCTAGTATTTGAGTAAACATCGATGTTAACTCTCTATTTTCTGCAACCATTCGACAATGGATATCATACTTGAATTTTACCACAAATGCACTATTCGATGCGGCAACAGGCTCAGCTTCTGCCAATAATGCAGCTTGTGATTTTTGAAGCTGACTTAAAGTTTGTGCCCATGCATTTTTTATTTGATGAATATCTTGTTTCGTTGCACTTTTTAACACCTCTCGTATTCGCCCTGTTGGTGCATTATAGCCATTTTGAGATTTTGCCCTAGGACGTGGCGTTTCCTTTTGATGGGGTACATTATTTTGCACTTGAACACCATCTTGGATTTGCTGAGTTAATTGCTGTACAAGTCTTTCAAGGTTTGCAACTTTATCATTCAAAGCAGGGTCGATGTTAGCCATATTTTGCGAAACTACTGTTGCTCCACTATTCGGTACTTGCGCCATTTTTAAAAGTGCAGTTTCTAAATAAATTTTCGTATGATGAGAAAAACGCATTTCTTGTTGCGTTTTAGCTAGTATATCGATATATGTGTAAAGTGTATCGGCGCTAAACTCATGCGCAAGTTGCAGAAATTTCTCTTCAGGTGATACAAGTTCCAGCAATTCTTCTAATTCACTACTTGTTTGCAATAACAATAAATCACGGAAAAATGTAATTAAGTCTTCTGCTAACCGTAATGGATCCTTACCCTCTGCAATGAGTTCCTCCATCGCAGTTAAAACTTGTGCGATATCCTTATCCTTCAAAGCACCAACTACGTCATAAAAGACATCTTGACTAATCGACCCACTTACTAATAATGCATTGTCTAATGTAAGCGTGTCACCACTGAAGGATACAACCTGATCCAGTAAGCTTAATGCATCACGCATCCCACCTGCAGCAGCTTGAGCAATCACTTTTAAGGCTTGTTCTTCAAATGGCAAGTTGATATCTTCTAAAATAACTTTCATACGCTCTAAAATATCATTAGAAGAAAGTCGTTTAAAATCAAAGCGTTGACACCGTGAAATTATCGTTGCAGGTAATTTATGAGGCTCAGTTGTTGCTAAAATAAAGACCGCATGAGGTGGTGGTTCCTCTAACGTTTTTAATAAAGCATTAAAAGCGCTCGTAGAAAGCATATGCACTTCGTCGATAATATACACTTTAAAACGTGCATTTGCTGGAGCAAACCTTACTTTTTCAATAATGTCACGCATTTCTTCAACACGCGAATTGGAAGCAGCATCAAACTCGATTACATCTGGGTGCGAACCTTCAGTAATGCTTAAGCATGTTGGACATTCATTACACGGTTCATTCGTTGGAGCTTTCTCACAATTTAACGCTTTTGCAAAAATTTTTGCTGTACTTGTTTTCCCTGTCCCACGCGGACCTGAAAATAAATAAGCATGTGTCGTTTTATTTGCTAAAAGAGCATTTTGAAGGGTCCTTTTTACGTGTGTTTGACCAGACATTTCTCTGAAGCTTTGCGGTCTATACACACGGTAAAATGCTTGATACGTCAACTTTTTCCTCCCCTTCTAATTTGTCAATTTAGGTAGGTTTATTATAGCATAAGTGAGGTAAGCATTTCCTTCCCTACGTTAAAATTGAAGACCCAACTTACGAAAAAAGGCAAAAAAGCTTTCAAAATGCTGATTCACATTTATTCACTTCTCAATTGTCTTAAACTGCTCAAATCTGTGACTTAATAGAAACCCACTCTCCATAAATATTAGAGCTAATTTGACCATTCTCGTATATTATTTTACCTCGTTGAATCGTTTGTTTAATTTGGCACGGGAATGTATGACCAACATAAACGCTAGTTTTATGCTTTGAAAACAAGTTCTTTTTATCTACTTCAAAAGTGTCCGTTGAAACGATTGCTAAATCAGCATCCATTCCAACCTCAATTTTACCTTTATCTTTTAATTTAAATCGATTTGCCGGATTTGTTGAAGTGTATTTTGCAACTTGAGTAAAAGATATATTTTGTTGCAGTGCTAATTCAATAGTAGATAATAAAGTAAATTGACCTCCACTTATACCACCCCAAGCAGTAAAAATATTGTGGTTGTTAGAATCTTTCATATCTGGAGTGCATGGTGAATGATCCGATGAAATCATATCAAATTTCTCCTCAACAAATAATGCTACAAGTTGTTGTTGTACATTTTCTTCCCTTAAAGGTGGTGCACATTTTGCAATCGGCCCTTTTTCTATTAAATCATTGTGGTTAAATAATAAATAATGGGGACAAGTTTCTAAAGTAACATCCATTCCACTTTCTTTTGCTGCTTGAATTGCTAAAACAGCTTCAGGAGTACTAATATGAACAAAATGTAAAGGGCAATTTGTAATTTGAGCGTATGTGATGGCACGAGTAACAGCTTCGTACTCAGCTACAGCTGGTCTTGATGCTAGATAATCGTCTGCAGACAATTGCTCACTGTAAATTTTTTCATTCTGTAACCAAGATGTAATTGGTGCACTTTCAGCATGCAGAGCAAGAACCTTTCCTAATTTCGCAATTTCCTTCATTCCATATAATAGCGTTAGATCATCAATGTTTTGAAATTCCTCATTTCCAGTCTCAGATAAAAATGCTTTAAAGCCAACCACACCTAGCTCTGCAAGCTCTTTTAAATTTTCTAAATTCCCTGGAACAAGCCCACCCCATAATCCAAAATCAACACATGACTTTGATTCGCCAATCGATGCTTTATCTAAAAGTGCCTTTTTATTAATAGTTGATGGTATACCATTTAACGGCATATCAAAATAAGTTGTACAGCCCCCAGCAGCCATCATTTGTGAACCAGTAGCAAAGCCTTCCCAAAATTCACGCCCCGGTTCACTAAAATGAGAATGCACATCGATAGCTCCTGGAAAAACGTATTGATTAAGTGCATCAACTTCCCTTTTTGCAGACTCTTTTATACAATCTTGAAGTGCAACTATTTTCCCTTCATGTATACCTATATCGATTTTTCTGATTTCTTTCTCAAGAACAACAAAACCATTTTTTATAATCAAGTCGAGTTTAACCATCTACCATATCCTCCATCCTTAAATAAAAAATAAGGAGGCATCCATTATTGAATTGGATTGCCTCTTACTTTAAGTGCTTTATTTTGATTTTTATTCCGTTACATTACTTTTTACTAGATCAGCATTTACTTCTTTTAATAAAGAAAGATCAATATAATCTGATTTTTCAGGAACACTTGTAATATTACCTGTGTTCATCAAGTAATTCGTAACAACTGTGCCGTTACTATTGTCTGTAAACGTCTCATCTACCGTCATATCATAAACATTTCGGTTCATAATTTCGGCAAGCTCATCTTCAGCTAAGTGAAGTTCAGGTGCTAAAATTTTAATAGCTTCTTCACGATTTTCATTAATATAAGTTGTCGCTTTTTCTAGGGCACGAATAACAGCCTTAATTGTATTAGGATTTTCCTTTAGATAATCATCTGTCACCTGTAAAGTTGAATGAACACTCATCCATTCTACAGGTTTCGCTTCACCTTCAATTGCATAGCTTGTTCCACTAAATAAAAACTTCCCACCACTAGCAATTGCTTTTGTTATAAACGGTTCCCATGCTGCCATTGCATCAATATTTCCACTTTGCAATGCAGTTAAAGCATCACTTGGAGCAAGATTTGCTACTTTAACTTTGGATAAATCCACACCGTATTCTTCGGCCATTTTATTAATTGCAATTTGCACATCAGCCCCTGCCGGAATACCAATTGTTTTACCTTCAAAATCCTTAGGCGAATTGATATTTGCATCTGGCCCTGCCACTACTGCTTGAGTACCAGCTATTTGAGCAACTGGCGCTACAATCTTCACATTAACACCAGAAGAAGCTAAAATAATATCCATGAAGTTTGTTTGTAAACTGATTGGTGCACTTCCACCAGCTACCATCGGGGCGATATCTGGGCCACTTTCAATAAGAGTATTTTTTACAGTTAAGCCTTCTTCTTCAAAATAACCTAGTTTATCGGCAATAATTTGTTGTGAAGAAATTTGTGCATCACGAACACCGACAATTTCAATGTCAGTTTGTTCTAATGCATCACCTTCTGGGCTAGCAGATTCACTTGAATCAGAGGTGTTGTCAGTAGCGCTTGCTGGGACACTTTCCTCTTCTCCACTACATGCTGTTAAAATGAAAATCAAAGCTGCAACAAAAAATATTAACCATTTCTTCATACTCAATTCCCCTCCAATTACTTTTCTATTGCATCTGCAAAGCCACCTTTTCTCCACGAAAGCATTTTTCTATTAATTAACTTTAATCCATAGGAGAATAAGCTGTACTCGATACCAATTACAATAATTGCGACATACATATTTGAAATCTTGAAGTAGTTTCGCGCATCAACAATGATGTAACCCAGACCAGAAGTAGCACCCATCATTTCAGATACAACAAGAGCTGAAAAAGCTAAACCTAAACTAATTTGGCAACCTGCTAATATATTGGGTAAAACAGATGGTAAGATAACCTTTTTATAAATTTGCTTTTCTGATGCACCTAAACTTAATGCTGAACGAATCAAGACAGGTCTTACAGATTTAACCCCTTCAATCGTATTTGTTAATACTGGAAAGAATACAGTCCAGGCAATTAATATAATCTTTGGAATTTCACCAATTCCAAACCAAATAATAAATAAAGGTAATATTGCAAGAGATGGAATAGGTCCTAACATATTCAAAACGGGAGAAGCCCAATAATCTACTAATTTTGATTTTCCAATAATTAAAGCTAAGGCAACACCTACTATTATTCCAATGGTAGTCCCTATAAAAACACGAATTGTGCTTGAAATAATACTGTCAATCAAAACACCATTTTGAATCAACTGCCACCCTTGAATCGCAATTACACTTGGAGGTGGAAAAAAATTAGGATTTACTATTTCTAAACTTAAATTTAATCTAGTAATACATTCCCAAAGTACAAAAAAGGAAATAATAGGTATATATTTTTTAATAAAACGATTGTTTAATTTTAATTCTTGATTTTTAGCACTTTTAGTTACGGAGGGTTCTACAATTTTATTAACTGGATTTACATTCATTTTTCTTCCCTCCCTTTAATGAACTAACACTTGTTCTAATTCAAAAACTAAATCTCCAAAACGATCTTGATGATATTTTCTAGGGCGTGGTAAATCAATATGCAAATCTTTGGCAATTAAACCATTTTTCATTACAATTACTCGATCTGCTAAATAAACAGCTTCCGAGATATCATGAGTTATAAAAATGATTGTAGTCTTTAACTCCATCCATATATCAATTAGTTCTTTTCTTAAGCTTTCTTTAGTAAAAACATCTAATGCACCAAAAGGTTCATCCATCAAAAGAAGCTTTGGCTCAGCCGCTAATGCTCGTGCAATCCCAACACGTTGCTTCATCCCTCCTGATAATTCCTCGGGATAATGATCTGCATATTTTTCAAGACCGACCTTTTTTAAATGTCTTCGAGCTATTTCATCAGCTTCTTTCTCTTCTACGCCCTGTACAATAGGTCCAAATGTTATATTTTTTAACACTGTGTACCAAGGAAATAAAGCATGCTCTTGGAAAACAACACCTCGCTCTTTGGATGGCCCTTTTATCATTTGACCATCAACATATATAGAACCTTCATCAGGCTGTATAAATCCGGCGATTAAATTAAGCATTGTTGATTTACCACAACCACTATGTCCTAATATGCAAATAAATTCATGGGTTTTTATTTGTAAATTAACATCTTTTAAAACGGGATGATTGTTATAACTTTTTCTTACGTTATTTAAAGTTAAATCCACTTTCATCACCCTTTCATGTTATTTCTTATTACATTTTAAATGATATTCCATGTTTTCTCTTAAGTCATTGGTTATTATTTGCAAAAACATCGGTTGAATTTAGTTATTTTGAACAAAGGATAAAAATGTTGTGTAATAAAATATAACGTATTTTGTAATAGACTAGCTAATTAATATTTTTTCTTTTGGGGGTGGGAGCTTATTATATCGAAGAAATGAAAATCTATGAATTGGATTGAATGACTCAGAAAACTGATATATTCTATATTAACGAAATTTAGTTAATTAAAGGATTAGGATGTTTTTTTTAAAATTTTTATCTTCTAATGCACTTTCGGTGTAGAGTAAATTTTTCACCCAATCAGCTAACTGTTTCTATTTGAATTTTTAGCATCGTTTTCAATATCCATGTATTGATATGTACCAGTTAATATATGTCCAACTTTTAATTCTCCTGAAAAATGAACATCCCGAACTAATGGTGCATCATTTATATCATGAATAGTTACAAAATACTCATTACTCTGCGTTAGGGGTGATGATTGCCCCGAAAATGCATTCATTATAAGCGCTGCATCATTTGCATTAAGAATCCCATTGCCATCCATATCGAATTTTAATTTTTCTGAAGCACTTATTGAGACTTTTCCATTAATCACTTGGAACACAAATAATGCATCGGATGAATTAATGACCCCATCTCCATTTATGTCACCCATTTTATTAATCTCAATTTGAAAGGCATCCACAATTTCAATTCCGCTACTATCCGTTGCAGTTAAAATTATTTTAGCTTTACCTTGAGACTTTATTGTAATTTCTAGTACATTACCATTCATACTAACTGCTGCAATTGATTCATCACTTGAAGTTACATTTACATTTAATGAAACTGAATCAACATCGGAAAATGGTTGCTAGTATCAACAGTAAATTTATTTTGATTTGAACTTATTTTAGAAGCCATCCATTGAATATCTTCCCCTAAAATAACTTCACCCTTTATACTCAAGTTTTGCGCACTTGCACTTTCTATATGACTAAATGGTGCAGTAATAATTGCAATTCCTAGTAAAATAGATAAAGATTTTTTCCTATTGGAGTAATAGCCTTTCGACTTGTGTTTCACCTTTTTTCCTCCCCTGTTAATATTTATTCACTAAACTATAACTAAGACCCCTGAACAAATTCTGAACAAAACAGCTTACAAGTATGGTATATTTTTACAACTACTAATCCAAAATAAAAAGGAGCTACCTCAAACAATTGAGGTAACTCCTAAAACTTATTTCCTCTTCATTTCTTTCAAAATTTGTGCCACGTTTGTTTGTTCCTCTACAGCATTTTCTTGTGTTGCACTCTTTTTCGGTCGACTTACTACTTGTAAGAAGCCCCAGCCAAATCTTCTGAGTGTGATATCAATAAAGAATAACACCATGCTAAACAATACTAGCCAAGTTGTAATACTTTGGCGTTCCGCACCTTTTGCAGTAAATTCACGGAATGCCTCTTCTGGTTCTTCTATTAGCGCACCACCTGTTTTTTCAGCAATTTGTGTAAGTAATGCTTCATTCGGTGGGTGTAATTCATATTCTGCGCTATATGGAATCGTCAATCCCGCTTGATAAATCGATTCATCCTCTTTTGATATTCTAAAGAAAACAAGGCCTGGGTCTCCATCCACGACTACTCGTACTTGGTTCGCCGATATAGGTTCCATTTGTGCCTTTAATTCTTCGCCAAATTCATCGACAATGGCTATATCTAGAAAAGCAGCTTGATTTGTTGGATCGGTTATCGTAAATGAACCATCTGCGTTTTGTCTTATGTCATAGGCAATATCATTATAGGTTGGTAGCATTCTTGAAATTGCTGTCTGCCAAAAGTTTGTCCATTCACTCCAACGTGCCCAATCTCCTGTCCAAGCACCAGTTGAGTCAGACGTAAAGGCGATTGTTTTTCCTAATCCATATTGCCACTCAGCTAAAACAGGATCTTCCTTTTCACTCTCTGCAATGACCATGGCCGTTTGCTTTGCCGTCGTCCCGATATATGCATTCATTTGAGGAACACCCTCTTCAAATAAAGCGGTCCAGCCCTCCGCGTCATAAACAATTGGATAAAATGGATTATCCTCGATATACGTGCGTGATATCATAGCTGTTTCCCGGGAAAGAATTGAAGGAATCGTCGTTTCATCCACTACACTATAAAAACGGCCACTTCCCATTTCACTTAAACTTTCAAGTAAGTTTGCATCAGCATCAGAACCAATGGCAACCGTTGATAACGTTATATTATTTTCTTTACCCTCTTCTATTAAATCTTCATAGCTACCTGCTGAATAAGACTGACCATCTGTTAGTAAAATGATATGCTTTCTTTGTAATTGTTGATCGGCTAAGTTTTCAAATGCCATCGCGAGAGATGAGTAGATTTCCGTTCCGCCACCAGGAGCAATCGATAATATTGTATTAACTGCTTCTTCTTTATCTGTTAAAGGAGCCGTTTCAATAATTTCCCATGGACGATCATCAAAAGCGATAAATCCAAGGGTATCACCATCACGGAGTAATTCTACCGAACGAGCTGCCGCTTCTTTCGCAAGCTCAATTTTCGGACCCGTCATACTTCCGGAGCGGTCAAGAACAATCACTAATCCAAGAGAAGGTAGCTGTTGCTTTCCCTTTACTTCCATTTCAACGGGAAGCAGTTTTTCAATAGGGGTTTTAAAATACCCACCTAGTCCAAAGCTATTGTCTCCACCAACCATCATAAAGCCGACACCAAAATTTTTCACTGCTTGTTCAATAATGCCCATCTTTTCCTCGCCAACTAAGTGACCCGGGATATTATCAAAAATAATTGCGTTATAGTGTAAATAACTAGAAAGGGAATTTGGTAATTCACTTGAATGCTTCACATCACAGGATATCGAATTTGGTCCAAGTGCTGCTCCAATCGGCGACCCTTCTTCTCGATCGCTAACAATAAGTAAACGTGGTGCGCTTTGAACCATTGTGATACCCGTTAATTTATTATTTTCTAAAATAGCGTCTTCGCCTACTTGAACTAAAGCTTCATACTTCACTAATCCTTCAGCTTTTCCAATATGACGATAAGTAAAAACATTCGAACCCTTTTCTAAATTGACCGTTTCTTGATGGATAAGCTTATCATTTTCATATAGATACAATTCGCCTACTGTAGCCGTTGTTGCTTCTACTTCTGTAATAAGTTGCTGTTGTTCTCCTTCATATGCTACTTTTGGTGTTTCAAAACTTTGAATTGATACATCTGAGGCAACTTCTTTACTTAAAGTCACCACATCAACAGATATATTTGAACCCGCCATTTTTGTTAACTGCTCAGAAACGTCACCCTTTGTTTCTAATCCATCTGAAAAGAGAACAATACGTGTTGCCTTATCACGGTCTACAATGCCCGTTGTGAGTTGAAGTGCTTGGGCAATATTCGTTTCATCTTCATCTGATATTTCACTAAGTTGAGGTACATGCTCTAATGATGGATTTAAGATTGACTCCGTTTGTAAATTTGAAGCGAAGGAATAAATTCCAACCTCATGTGTATCTTTTTTTGCTTTTAAACTTTCCTCAATAAACGCTAATGTTTGTTCTTCGGCTCCCTCTACCGATGCCGAGCGATCAATTAAAAAAACAACTTGTTCTTCTTTAACAGGCAATAATAAATAGGGCGAGGAAATTGCAAATATAAGCGAGACCACAGCGATAATTCGAATAGCAAAAACAATCAATTGACTCTTTTTTAACTGTAGCCTATAATACCACCATGTCCAAACAAAGTAGCAGCTAATAGGAATTAGTAACAATAAGGCAAGTGGGAAATCAATTCGCAAATCCACGTCTTCTTTGCACCTCCCACTCAATGATGAATAAAAGTAAAATCGGGATTAACAACCAAATTAAAAGAGATTTTTTTGTAGTCTCTTCTTTTCCACTACTTTTAAGCGTACCTAGTTCAAAACTAGTGCCCTCCTTCACCATACGTTCTCCACTTGGAAGTTGGACAATGAATTCCTTTTCCTCATCGTCAGAACGTACAACATAAAGTCCTGGTTCTGTTGGCGCCTTAAACTGATTAGCATTTTCAAAAGAGGAAATATATTCGTCGTCTGAATCATAGATTGACCAATTTCCCGGAACTAGAGAAACAGCACGACTTTCGTTTGGTGAAAACGTACCAAGTGATACCGTTCCCCCTAACAATTCATTTTGGAGACTCCATAAAAATAAAGGAAATGACGGATGAAGTGGCCAATCCGTTGACTGGATATCCGCTAAAATAACTATATCCCCTCTTGGTGATCGTTGAATAAAAGGCTTTTCTTCAATGGTAGCAATCGTTTCATACTTATCAAATCCAGGATAAATGGCATTTACATAAACATCATCTAGAGAACTAAAGGCAAATAATACATCATCTGATACATTTACAAAGCTGTTTATTTCATCTGCAGTTTCATCATTCCGGCCGATTAAAACGATTGGAGATTTGGTCTTATGTAAAAGCTCAGTTTGATTTGTCACCACAATGGATTCGCTACTCATCCCTAAAAGTTGCTCAGGTGGTACAATTTTTACTTCATTTGATAAAGCTTGGAACCCCTTTTGCACTAGTTGGTGCATCTGCTGGTCCACTATCAATTGAGACATACCACTTCCTATTAAAGAAAGCATTGAGTTATCAACACTATAATCATCCTCTACTTGAATATGTGCTGTTAAACTTGTCGCTACTGGTAATCCCTCAAAGGTCTTTGAGAATTCTCCTTGCGCATTTAAAGAAACTCTCTCTTCTATCAAAACATTCTCTTCAGAATCAAGTAAAGTTAGCTGTACATCTTTCTTCTTATCCGTTTCATTCTTCAATTGAACTAGAGCAAGTGTACTTCCCTCAAAGGAGGTTGTAGCAAAGCGTGTAATCGATACATTTTCTAGTTCTTTACTTGCTCCTTTAACTATCCACTTTACATGATCACTTTCAATTGGTAATTCACCACGTTCTATGGAGTCTGTAAATAAGTAAATTGAAGTAGCAGTGTCCCCAATAAACGCCTGTGCAATATCAATCGCTTTAGGTAATTGCGCTTCTTCATAGGATACTTCCAAACTATCAATTGCCTTATGTATGGCGGCGGAATCCGTTTCCTGTCGAACAATTGATTTGGGTTCATTCCCTGTCGTAATAATAGTTACTGGCTGTCCACCTAACTTAGAAACAAGTTGTTTCATTTCTTTCTTATGCAAAACAAAAGTTGACTCTTCTTTACCAGCAAGCATTGTAGCAGAAGTATCAACAATCCAGATGGACTGCTCTCCAGCTAATTCGTTCTTTTTGATAAATGGATTCATTAAGGCGAAAACAAATAAAATCAATGCAAGTAATTGTAAATACAATAATGCATTCTTTTGCAGATGCTTTAAATATGGCGAAGCTTTTGTTTCCTGCATGACCTCTTCCCAAAAAATTGTTGAAGAAATAGGTTGGTCTTTATATTTCTTACGGAAAAAGTAGTAAATTAATACGATGATCGGTAGAATCGCAGTCCATAGAAATAGTAAATTGCTAAATCCCAAAAAGCTTCACCTCACTGTACCCAATGTGATTTCAATAATTTGTGGAAAATTGCGTTTTGGAAGCCCTCATCCACAATTAGTTGGATTTTTCGAACGCCAAAGCGGTTTACTAAAGCATCAAATTGTACTTCATGTCCAGTACGAGTTTTTTCATAATCAGTAAGAACACGATTTGAAACAGATACATTTACATCTCGAGACGTTTCTGCATCTATAAATCGCACATCCCCTGAAAAAGCTGGATTCAACTCTTCTTCGGTCACAATTTGAATACACCGAACGTCCCCTGCAAAACGTGGTATTCGTTTAAAGAATTGCTCCCAATGTTCAATCGGCTCCAACCCATCCGTAATGATAAAAAGAACTGTACTATCTTTTGGTAATCTTTTCAAACCGTCTTGCGGGAAACTTTCAATACCTTTCGCTTCCTCTATATCCGATACAATTTGCAAAAAAGGTTTTCGGTATGTAGCCCCCTTTTTTCTAAAAGCAATGGAATTTTGTTCTCCTCCAACATAAGAAAACGATAAGCGATCATCTCTGTTTAAAACCATTAACCCTAGTGCTGCAGCAATTTGTCGTGCAAAAAGCCATTTTTTCTCTTCTCCCATTGAACGGGTTGCGTCGAGTAATATATGCACTCTCATTTCTTGTTCATCTAAAAATCGCTTAATAAAGTATTTTTCCGTACGTGCATAAACATTCCAATCAACTTGCCTTACATCATCTCCTAGCGTATATTCACGGAAATCCGAGAAATCGAGAGAAGCGCCAAAACGTTGCGAACGGTGTGATCCTTTATGCTGACCGCGCAATTTAGAAGATGTCGCAATTGATAAACGGCTAATTTTTGAAATCCAGTCATCTGGTAAAATTAATCTAGATTGCTTCATAGCCGTGCGCCTTGTTGAATTGATAATAGTCCTTCAATTAAATCATCAACCGTTTTACCAGATGCCTCTCCTTCATAATTCAATAACATTCGGTGACGCAGTGCAGGTTTTGCAACGGATTTAATATCTGCAATTGAAACATGAAAACGCCCATTCATGACAGCACGTGCTTTTGCTAATTTAATAATACTTTGTAAACCACGTGGTCCACTGCCATACATAACAAAATCCTTTACTTCCGGCATTGCGTCCTCTCCATCTGGATGTGTAGCCACTACAATACTTACCGCGTACTCCATCATTTCATCTGCTACTAATACTTCCTTCACCATTTGCTGGGCAACAATTAATCGGTCACTATTCATAATTTTCTCTAAAGCAATTTCCTCAGCACCTGTTGTTCGCTTCATAATTTCCATTAATTCCGACTTTGATGGATATGGTACTAATATTTTACAAAGAAAACGGTCCATTTGTGCTTCTGGCAAAGGATAGGTTCCTTCCATTTCAATCGGATTTTGAGTTGCTAATACAAAGAATGGTCTCGACATTTTCTTTGTATCTCCTAAGATTGTTACTGTCTTTTCTCCCATCGCTTCCAGTAAAGCACTTTGTGTTTTAGGTGTTGCACGGTTTATTTCGTCGGCTAAAACCATTTGACTGAAGATAGGGCCTTGTTGAAATACAAATTGCTGTTTTCCGTTTTCAGTTCGTTCAATAATATTTGTTCCTGTTATATCAGTTGGCATTAAATCTGGTGTAAATTGAATTCGTGAAAAAGATAAATCTAACACTTCTGAAACAGTTCGAATTAACATCGTTTTCCCTAAACCTGGTAATCCTTCTAGCAGTGCATGACCATCCGCTAAAATGGAATAAATGATATAATCAACTGCCTCTTCTTGCCCAACGATAAATTTTCCAATTTCTTTTTTTACTAATTGTAGTTCTTCGCTAATCTCAGCATATTGCTGTTCACTAAAAGCCACTTCCTCATCTCCCTACTCATTCGACTCTATAGAAGAAAAATATGACTGCACTATATCCTGTAAATCCTTTGGCAGCTGTATTCGATCAGAGCTTTCTATATAGCTCTCTTTATATTGACCAATGACTTCTTCATAAGGTCGTATTGTTCCTTTAGTTACTGGCACAGGACCTTTTTGTTCTCCAATCGGCTCTCCTTCATTTAAAGGACCTCCATCTACAGTTGGTTCACTTCCGCCACCAATACGCTCTGGAATGGAAAGTAGGTTGCGACTTCCTTGCCCTAAACCAGCACCACCGCCACCAGTTCCCTGTCCTGCTCCTTTGCCTGAGCCACTTCCTTGTCCTCCACCATTACCTGAACCAGAACCTTGGCCAGAACCAGATGAACCATTACTCCCCTGTCCTTGGCCTGATCCCTTATTTCCTTGCCCCTGCCCATTTTGACCTTGTTGATTTGAATTTTTCCCATTTCCTTGTTGTTGCGATCCATTCTGATTTTTACTTTGATTATTATTTTGATTATTTGAGGTACTGCCATTATTGCTTGCTTCATTTTTTGACTGTGATCCTAATTCACTAGCAATTGCATTTTGCAAATCAAAGCTAATTGGCTTTCCAAGCTTACTTAATGCTGATTGTGTACTGTTTGCTGTGCTAGCAAGCTCATTTTGCAGCTCCATTAGTTCTTTTAACTGCGCTTGTTCTTCTTCAGTTAAGCCATCAGAGCCTTCTGATCCACCTTGTTCCAATGCACTTTCTTTTTCTTTTAATTTTTGTTCCTGCAGTTTTAATTCCTTCTGCTTTTTCACTACTTCACGTAACGCTTCTTCAGAAATTTCCGTATCCTTTAGCTTATTTGACAGCTCCTGCAGTTGTTTCTTTGTTTCTTCTGACTCTGTCTTTTTTTCTAACTTCGCTACTTCTTTCTCCAGCTTATCAATGACATCTTGTTCCTTTTCGATTACTTTCGCCTCTTGCTGTGTAGCAGAAGGGAAAATCAATAAAACGCCAATAATGATGGCCATCAAAAGAATACCAACAAGGGATTTTACTTTAAAAAGCTCTTTTTTACGCTTTTTAAATTGTTCAAAAGCTGCCGGAGATTCTTTTTGCGCTTTTTCCAATAATGAACTTACTAATGGATTCATATCATCTTTAAATGATAATGCTGTCAATAGTTCATTATGAGGATAAAATAAATCTAATTGATGTAATGCATCTTTATCTCGCACTCGATTCCACCATATAAAAAATAGCGTTGTCAAAAGTGTTCCAATGCCAACTATTATGGCTACATCATCATAATGCGGAAAAATAAACAACCTCGAAACAACTAGGATCGCCGTACTTATACTAAGCCCAATTAAAATTCCGAATTGCAATTTTGGCAGCGTATATTCAAAATTTAAGCTTCTTTTTGCTTTCCGTACAAATTGTCTTAATTGTTTCCTTTGATCCATCATTGCTTCTCCTATCTGTTTGTTTTCATATTAGCACGCAACTTGCGAATGGCGATTGCTAAGCAACCTACTGTTAATAAAATATAAAAAATTAAATAGACTACCCAAATAGGAAGCGATATACCAACTAGTGAATCGATACTATTTGAAACTTCTGGATAAAGAATTGATAGCATTAATGCGCCTGGATTAATACTTACCCAAAAATAACTAATAGGTGAAAATGGTGTTAAATTTTGTGTTCCCGGATTTCCCGCCACCATTTGATCCATTGATACACCAATAAAGAAGAAGAAAGCTGTAATACCTCCTAAAAATATCATCGCTCCATAAGTTGCAATCATCGATACAATCGTTTTTTTCGTTATTGTTGAAAACATAATCCCGATACTACCAATAGCAATTAAAGTTACTAAATAGAAAAGGAAAATAGTTACATATTGTGACGGTGAAACACCACCAAATAAAAACACAAGACTATATAGTGGTAACCCTGCTACTAACATTAATATTAAAAACGCAACAGATGATAAAAGCTTTCCTATAATAATCTGCGTAGAACTTTGAGTTGTTGTCAGTAAAATATTTAACGTTTGCTTTTCCCGTTCTGTACTTATAGCTCCAGCTGTTAATCCCGGTGTAATAAACATAACAAGAGCCATCTGAAGTATGCTTAAAACGGAAAACATCATAAAGCTATCACTTGGTTTAAAAAACGCCGTCCCTGAGAATTGTGTGTAAATCATTAAAAAACCTACAACGAATATACATAAAACGGCTAAATAAAACATTAACCCTGAAAAGCTTTTAAAGGCGCGGAATCGTAATTTTAGTTCTTTCATCAATACAGGGTTTGAAAATCGATCCATCATTTTGCATCCGCTCCCTTCGTAATTGCCATAAAGACATCTTCTAAATCCTTTTCTTCTTCCATTAGTGAGTAAATTGGAATGTCTGCTAGCAACGCTTTACGCAGAAGGTTTACTTGATTTTCTGTCGTACCACGATAATTAAAGAAAATTTCATTTTTTTCTTCTGCAAGCTCAATCGAGGAAATAAGCGGATCTTCCTCAAAAAATGCACGAGCCTTCTCTAAGTGTTCTATCACTTTTACGATAATGCGCTTTTCACCTTGTAATTGTTCTTGAATAGTTTGAACATTACCATGGGCAATTAATTTCCCATTATCAATAACTCCAATTTCATCACACATTTCAGCAAGCTCTGGAAGAATATGCGACGAAATTAAAATCGTTTTACCCATAGATTTTAAATGCTTTAAAATGTCTCGCATTTCCACTCGAGCACGAGGATCTAAACCGGATGCTGGCTCATCTAAAATTAACACCTTTGGATCATGAATAAGAGAACGTGCTAAACATAGACGTTGCTTCATTCCTCTAGAAAGTAAGTCTACGTATTCGTATCGTTTATGGGTCAAGTTTACAAGCTCCAAAAGCTGTGGAATTAGCACTTGTCGTTCTGAATAAGTTAATCCATAACTTGCTCCATAAAAGTCTAAATATTCATCTGCTTTTAATTGGTCATAGACACCGAAAAAGTCAGGCATGTAACCAAGCTGTTTTCGAACCTCTTTCGGTTCTCGAACTACACTTTTCCCATTAATAAATGCATCGCCAGATGTGGGAGAAAGTAGAGTAGCTAATATTGAAAAGGTTGTAGATTTTCCTGCACCGTTTGCTCCTACAAAACCAAACACAACCCCTTCATCTAACGATAAATTCAAATTATCTAAAGCTGTAAATGAACCATATTTTTTTGTTAATCCTTGAATTTCAATCATCATTATTTCGCCACCCCCTTAATTTCTACATCAGGTAGTCTAACGTTCGTGCCCATATCGTTATTTGTTAACCGGACAAGCAATTTTAACTGACCGTCCTTTGAAATATATTGATCTAAATTAGTTGTTATCGTTTTGCTGTTGTCATTAATTTCCTCATATTGAGATGTGTTCAAATTCCAGATTGCCATTTCAATACGATTACTATCTTTATTTGAAATATTGACTTCTGTCCACTGTGAATCTTCTAGTAATTCCTCCGGTAAATAAACAGAATAGTCATATTCTCCTTTATCTAAAAACCATTCATTTGTTGCTTCATTAACTAATTCCATATAGCCCGATGCAGCTGTCGGTTCAACATATTCTTGTAATGAATCTTTATCTAATGTAAACTCTCCCGAAAGTTCAATATTAGGTTTAAATGTTTGGATTAAATACGCAACAGGTGATACTTCTGCACTACCATCCAATTTAATCCCTACAAGCGCTTCATCTGTCCAAGCAATAATTGCAGGTAATCGCTCACCCTCTGTTAAACCGCCAGCTCCATATTTTAATTTTTCTAAGCGCATTGGTAGAATTTCTTCTTTTGATTGCGGAACAGCATAATTATAGTTCGTAGTAGAAGGAGCTAAAAGGACAGATCCTTTCACTTCTTCAGAAACTTGTAATGTACTGTTTGGCTCGATATCTCCTAATTTAATTTCCCGCGAACCGGACCAAATTGCCACCTCATTTAATTTAAATGGGAAATTATTTGTAATAGTCCCTTCAACTTTTCCATTAGATAAATTTAATTTAATATCCATATTTCCTGCATCTTTAATTTGTGATTTTCCAACTATTGACTGCACAGACCAATAATTTAAATTTCGCAAGTTAATGGTTGATCCGTTTGCATGCTGTTTTACATAGGATTTTTCATGCAATACATCCGAGGATCCTCCCATATAGTTTCTATTACGGGAAGCAACAGCAGTCGTGTTTTCATCTGTTGTAAACGTGAAGTCACCACCACGGTTTGTCAGGATTGTCTCCATATAGCTACCATTTAAATTAGTCCCTTCAACCTTATAAAAAGCAGCTTGTTGGATTTGTGATTGCATTAAACGATCCTTTGCTCCAAAAATAAACATACAAAGGGATAGAACAATCGAAACGGCAGGAATTAACCACCATGCATGTTCTCGCTTATCCATCCGTTTTAAAACAAAATAAAGAATTGGTCCAATAAACAAGATGTAAACAATGACAATGATAACTAACAATGTTGTCGAAACTTCAAAAGATGGGAACAATTCATTTACACTACCTACCTCATAAGGTAAATAATCATTAAAGTTACCGTAATACATTCCAGATGATGGAGTTTGCATTGTCTGGAGATTCAAAATTTTAGTAATTAACTTTGAATAACCGTCCATTGCGGATAATGGTTGATCTCCTAAGGAAAATGTTGTTTGAATAATACTGCCACTTCCTAGCTCTGTTGCTGAAGCTAGAATTGTATCTCCATCTGCTAAAATTTGAACACTACCTTCTTTTTCTTGAGCTTTATATACCTCAATACCTTGCGTGAAAATTCCACCATTTGATAATGTTTTTAAGCTCTCTTGCGATATTTCTACTTTCTCTGTGGAAAGCGATAAAGGTAAATGATCTTTAAAAATTCCAGCAGATGCCTCTACTTGGTCAGATGCCCCAATTAGAAGTGTACCTCCTTGTTCAACCCAGCTTAAAATCGCCTGTTGTTGCTCCTGTGAAAAATCCGATAAACTAATTTCGTCTACTGCTAATACATTTGCAATTTTTAAACCATTTGCATCTGATGGGAATTCAAAATCTTTTAGTTGATTTAAATGGAAAACTTCAACATTGTATGTAGCATTTTGTCTTAAACGTAAAAAGGCAGCTAAACGATCACTATTTTCGGTTAACGTATAGACAAATGTTGATTCCTGTTCATAAAATTGTGGTCTTACAGATTTATTTCCAGTAAAACGAATAACGTTTCCTTTTTCTATGCCATCTTCATAAAAATAAAATAAATTCGGTTGTTGAACTCCTGAATACATAAATTCATCAGAAAGCCCATTTAAATAAATTTGAACTGTCTTCGTTTCTCCTTCTGCAATATCAAGTGGATATACTAGCCCTGAACCAACTGAATAGGATTCAGCCGCATCAATAACTAAATCTCCTGAAAAAGCAGATCCACTATTTGTAATCGTTAATTTTAATGGCAATGGCGTATAGTACTTTACTTTATTTGATATTCCGACTTCAGCTTTTACGTCTAGCTTCGGTGCTGCACTAGCAGTTTCAATATGAAAAAAACAGCCGATAAAAGCTATAAGAAAAGCTATCAGTATATTTCTTTTTAACAAAAGCTCAACCCCTTCAATTTTCCACTTTTTAATTTGTACGTTTTTATACCATATAAGTTCCATTTTTACCAAATAATAAGGATTTCTTCATAAACTGTTCGTGTTGTTCGTATTTATTAACTAAATAATTTTCATTAAATCTATTAGTAATGAAAAAGAAGTGGCATAAGCAGATTTTTTAGTTTGGAATAAACAAATATTAGCTTATACATTCGATAATATACATATATTACCTTTTTTAATATTTTTTAGTTATAATTAAATAATGGTATTCTTACAAACAGTGGATGTATGCATATTACACTTGAATATTATTTTCACTTATAGGAATAGGAGGGAATTATTTTGGTAGATAAATATTTAGCGATGTATATAAGTATAGGCGGAATTATCGGTTTATTTTTTGGAGGTATGTGGGAAGGAATAAGTGCAATGGTTTTAATTTATATAGCCCAAAGATTAGAATACCTTACGAGAATTCTTAAAAATAAAAATTAATTTACATAATTATAAAATTTATATTAAATAAAAAATGATCCCAAAATTCGTTTTTCAACGACCTTTTGGAATCATCTCTATTACTTAAACGCCTTTCAAGGCTATTTTATATGCACATTAAAGCCGTGCACCTTTCTTCGACAGCCGCACATAAGCGTTACTCTTGTCGCCAGCTCAGGTTAGGCTACCCCGCGGCACATGGGTGAAACCACTTAATGCTGCTTCCTTCCGGACCTGACATGGTTCATGGGTACCCATTGCGCAGGACCCAACCGTCAACACTACGTGCAAGAGGCAGGCCAAACATACGGACAGCCTCAGAAAGGACTTCAGTCTCGCTAGAGCGGATTGCGAGTTACAGGGCACCGCTACCTCCCCACCTAGCACGGCATAAATTAGTATACTTTATATAACCGTATAAATGCAATGTTTAGTTATGGTAATCTTGGAAAAATGAAAATGTTTTTCGAAAATAAAATTATAACCGATCTATTTTTAGTTTTTAATTGACCTAATTTAAAATTCGTGATATATTATTTTTTGTCGAATAGATGTCGACATATACGGAGGCATACCCAAGTCTGGCTGAAGGGATCGGTCTTGAAAACCGACAGGCGGGTTAAACCGCGCGTGGGTTCAAATCCTACTGCCTCCGCCATTTTTATTATAAATTTAACGAAGCCGTTACGATTTTACGTAACGTTTTTTTATTTTCTAGATATTAAATTATAAAGCCGCGAATTTAGTCTTCGCGGCTTTTTTAATTATTTTGTTAAAACCTTTTCTAAATACGCTCGAATTGATTGTTCCCCATTTTCAAGAGCTTCTTTTTCGCGAGCTTCATCCTTTGCTAATTTAGCTTCAGCAGCCTCAGCAATTCGTTCCACATCTCCTTGAGGAACAACGACAACACCGTCTATATCTCCAATAATAAAATCCCCTGGGTGGACCGTTACACCACCAACTGAAATTGGTACGTTTACAACTCCACCACCATGTTTATTACCGGCAGCAACTGTTGTACCTAATGAAAATACCGGAAAATTAAGTTCACGAATTGCTGCAATATCACGAATTACTCCGTTTACAACAAACCCTTGTACACCTACTCCCTTTGCAAGTGAAATAACAAAATCTCCAGCTACTGCTCTATTTGTGTTCCCTTTTGCATCAATAACTAAAATATCCCCTTTTTGCGCCTTACTAATCGCCTCTAAAACTGCTCCATTTTCTCCGTCAGGTAATCGAACTGTAACAGCTTTCCCAGCAATTTTAAAGTGGTCTGAAAGAGGTTTTATACTTGCATCGATATTCGTATGTCCCCCTGTTGCATCAGATATAGCTGTTGTTGGTAATGCTAAAAATCTTTCTTGAATCGTTGTTGTTTCCATTTTTACACCCCTTATATTCTAAATATTGTAATAATTTAAATGATAAAGGAATAATACAATAAGTTAAATAGGTTTTTTATCGTTTACTTTGTAATTCCCGCTATTTTAACTACATATTTCGATTAAAAAAGATTGAACTGGTTACAATTACAATGTCGGTATAGAAAAGGCTCTTCTTAAGAAATTTTCCTTACATAATAAAAATGAGGAGTGACATTGATGAAATTCAATCGATTAATTACACAGTATCAAAAAGACAATGGTGAAATAGGTTATAAAATGGCCACTTATGATATTGAAGTTATTGCTAAGTCAACTGGAGGTCTTGCCCCGACAATTCTTTATTTTCATGATAATCAAGATGTAACAGACGATATTCGAGCAATTCGATTTGGATTAGAGTCGCCATATTCTTATATAGAAGATTATGATAAATTTCAAAAAATGATATATAAAAAAGAACAACGGGCAGTAAATGACCTGTATGATACAATTAGCATTCGACCAAAGAATATGTCTACTTCAAAGCAAGTTTTATGGAGTTTTGGCGTTCTACTTTTAATGACTATTCCGTTATTAGTAGCGATGATTTTAAATTAATTTAAAAACCCCTGTTTAGGATTCGGTTATTTTCCTAACAGGGGGATATTTACAATTATTTTTTCGTCAAAATTGATAAGATCTCTTCAGGCGTTGTTGCAACTTGTAAAATCCCCCTTTGTTCCTCTCTAATAAAGCCTTCTTCAAACATCTTTTTAAAATGTAAAATGATTGCATCATAAAAACCGTTTATATTATATAAAATCACTGGATTACTATGCAAACCAATTTGTGCCCATGTAAATACTTCAAAATATTCATCCAATGTACCACAGCCACCTGGCAAGGCTATAAATGCGTTAGATAAATCAATCATTTTCTTTTTTCGAGCATGCATCGATTCAACAAAATGTATTTCTGTTAAATGCAAATGGGCAATTTCACGTTTTTGCAAATGCTCTGGCATAATTCCAATTACTTTTCCGTTATGTGCTAAGGCTGCATCTGCAACTGCACCCATTAAGCCTACATTTGAACCGCCATATACAATCCCAATAGATGCTTTTGCTAATTGCTCCCCTAGTTCTTTTGCTTTTTCTGTGTAAATGCTATCTTTTCCTGTTTGTGAACCACAGTAAATGGCAACGTTCATTTTTTATTCCCCCAAATCTGTTTGATACAATAAAAGCAACGCATACTAAAAAAATAATTTATAAGGGAGTATTGATATGAAAATTTATCCCCTAGGTGTTGGTGGTGCTTTTACGAAAAGCAACTATCATAATAACTATATCATTCAATTAGATGAAAAATACATGTTAATTGATGCAGGAACAACTTTACGTTATAGCTTACAAGAAGCTGGATTTAACTATAGTGATATACATTTTGTCTTTATTTCACACCTTCATTTTGACCATGTGGGCGGTTTGGAAGAAATGGTGTTGCAACGCTTTTGGCGATTTGAAGAAGGTAAACATACTCCACTGAAAACAACAATCATCATACATGAAAAATTATTTAATTCTTTAAAACTTTATTACGGAATGGACTGGAAAATCAGGACCGTACAGTGGATGATTTTTGTGATTTTATTTGTTTAAAAGACGGTGAAAATTACAACATTGGAGATTATGGATTTTTGATTTTTGATACGACGAATGCACACGCTGAAGGGATGCTAAGCTTTGGCTTTAAAATTGAACGGAAGGATACAAACATTGTTTTTTCTTCTGATGTAAAACGATTAGAGGATGCTAATCTTCTTGAACAAGTCAATGAAAACACAGTTGCGATTTTCCAAGATGTGAGCTTTACATTAAATGGTGCACATGCAACTTTGCAGGAAGTACTTGATTATTACCCAGAAAATCTTTATGAGATAATCTATGCCATGCATTATAACGATGAAGTGGAGCAGTTTATCGATAAGATTGAACAAGCACATATACAACTTGTAAAAAAACAACAGTTGATTGAATTTTAATGAAGTGATTGGATCGTTCCTAAAAATCAATAGCTACTTTCTAAAGAAATAATCATGGTTAAATCATGTTTAAGCTTCAAAAGGATTGGTTTTACTATTCAGGGATACCTTAACTTATTGGCTAGGTAAAAATTTTATGTTAATATCTTTTCTGTGGCTTTCCTGATTATAAGGATAAGCGGGTAGGGAGAGGGCTAATTGAATAGTTAGGTAATATTATCATGAAAGGAAATTGGTTTAACAACTTCTTTCAGTTTGAGCAAAATGAAACGACTGCAAAACGTGAGATATTTGCTGGGGTAATTGGCTTTTTTACAATTGTTTATATTATTGCCGTAAATTCATTGATTTTATCAGAAGCTGGAATTCCTCTAGAAGCAGCAATTGTAGCAACAATTGTCTCATCCGTCGTTGGCTGTTTATTGATGGGATTTTGGGCTAATGTCCCGATTCTTCTTGTTCCAGGTATGGGAATTAACGCATTATTCTCTTACACTTTTGTTCAATCAATGGGTATGTCTTGGCAAGAAGCGCTAGCCGTTGTTTTTGTTTCAGGTTTAATCTTTATGGTTATCGCGTTTTCTCGTTTTTCAACTGTCTTAAGTAATTCGATTCCCCAGTCCTTAAAAGAGGCCGTTACAGTGGGACTTGGTCTATTTTTAATGTTAATTGGACTTGAAAAGGGTGGAATTGTTGTCAAGGGGACAAACTCGATTATTTCTCTTGGTGATTTAGGGGAACCACAGGTAATTGCAACCATTCTAACTTTCCTTATTGCCATCTTCTTGTTCATACGCAATACGCCAGGTAATTTTTTAATTACTGTGATTGTAGGTACATTCATTGCATGGCTATTCGGTTTGATAGACTTCCAACAGACGCAAGGAGAGACGTTCTCTTTATCTGACTATATGGGCGTTTTCGGTGCAATGTCCTTTGATCATGTCTTGTCATTCACTTTTTGGACTGCTGTCTTTTCATTAACTATGGTCCTTGTATTTGAAAACATCGGACTTGTATCAGGACAAGTATCGTTCATTAATCGTTTAGATAAGTTCGCACGCGCTTTCCAAGTGAATTCCATTTCGTCTATGTTATCAGGCTTGTTTGGAACAAGTCCAACCGTTTCTGCAGTTGAAAGTACAGCAAGTATGGCTGCGGGAGGAAGAACTGGTTTAACAGCAGTTACAACAGGACTTTTATTTTTACTTACAGCGTTTTGTATCCCGATTATTAAACTTATTCCTAATAGTGCAATCGCGCCAATATTAATCATTATCGGTGGACTAATGCTTCAAAATATTCGTCATTTAAATTTGGAAGACTTAAGTGAAAGCTTTCCTGCCATTTTCATTATTGCCATGATTCCTTTCACTTACAGCATTGCAGATGGAATTGCAGCAGGATTTATCCTTTACCCAATTCTAAAAATCGCAATTGGTAAGGCAAAAGAAATTACACTTCCAATGTATGTAATTGCGGGTTTATTTCTTTTTAATTTCGTCTTTCAGGTTATAAATTAAATATCTTTGAAAAGAGGCTGTTCAGAAAGTGACATTTCTGGACAGCTTTTTTAATGTTGCTATCTTCTAAAAAAAATTCGAACTTGCCTCATTTTATTAACATAGCTTTGCTAAAAAATCCAATACTAACTTTAAGAGTAAAGGAGTGATTTGGATGGCTATGTGTCCCTTATGCAACTCATTAAAAGTGTTGGAGGTCGATTGCCCAAATTGTCATACACGACTAGAAGATTCAGGGAAAGTATCCGATTATTTAGATCCCTATGGTCATTACAATGATGAAGAAACTGTAAAAATGGGTGATGGCTACCCGAATACAGCAAAGGATCAAATTTGCCCGCATTTAATGGTTTGTAAAGAATGTGGTTATGATGAGGTAAGGTTTATTCAAGAAAAATAATGAAAAAGGCAACACAGCGATTTCATCCTTGTTGCCCTCTTGTAAAATATCTTTCGTAAAACAATTTAGTAATCTTTAATATATCCTCGGTTTACTTATTATAGGAACTATTGGCTTAATACGAGGGATTTTATCTTTAATGGTGCAGAGGCATCCAACTAGCGAAGAGGAACATTCCACTAAGATTCAGAAAGCAACTATTAACCAATTAATGAGAGCAAGTATTTTTTCTATCATTGGAATTTTTAGTATACAAATGGTTTCATCACCACATATTTTTGTTCGAGGAATATCTTTGCTGCCATTATTATTATTTTCTGCTTTTTTAGGAGCTAATATAAGAGAATATTTTGTTCAGAAAAAGATTACTGAAAAAAGTATTTTTAAAAAAAGAGAGCAAACCAAAACTAATTTTGGTCGCCCTCTTTTTAGGTAGTAACTAAATTTTTATTTTTCTAAAAAAGTTTTTTCAATATCATCTAGCATCAGATTAGCTGCTAAAACACCGCCAGCTGTATTCCAAATCGTATCACTTACTTTATAAATATTACCTGCCTTAACAGCGCTTAAGTTTTGGAATAATGGGTCGTTAATCCATTCCTCTTCAAGTTTCGTTGCTTCACCGTCACCTGTTTCATAAGAGAAATAGAAAATTACGTCTCCATCCATTGCTGGAATGCGCTCTTTTGTAGCATTCTTTTCAGCAAAGTCAGCAACATCTTGAGACTCAGGGCGTGCAAATCCTAATTGGTCTAAAATTACACCTGAGAATGTATCTTTATGATAGATTCGTACATCTCCAGCCATAAAGCGTACGATAGAAATTTGTTTTTGTAATTGGTCACCCAATTTATTTGATAAATCGTTCACTCGATTATCAAAGTCTGTAATTACTTTTTTTCCTTCTTCTTCTTTATTCACAGCTTTTGCATAAAGCTCGAAGTTTTTCTTCCAATCTCCACGAAGATCTTCTGCAAAAACAGTAGGTGCAATTGTTTTCAACTGCTCATAAATTGCCTCATGACGCATTTTGTTACCAATGATTAAATCTGGTTTTAAAGAAGCAATTGTTTCTAAACTCGGTTCTCCTTCTGATCCAACGCTAGTTACACCTTCCATCGCATCTTTAATATGGTCATACCAAGGATCGCCTGTCCAAGATTCAACCGCTCCCACTGGTGTTACCCCTAACGCTAATAAAGCCTCTGTACCTTCATTTGTTAAAATTACAACGCGTTCTGGTGTTTTTTCTAGTTCAGTTGAACCCATTGCATGTTCCACCGTATAGCCAGTCTGCTCAGCTGGTTTTTGAGCATCTGAATCAGTACCTTCAGTTGTAGTAGCTTGTTCACTTTTTCCACAGCCGCTTAACATTAAAACAAATATAAAAACAACTGCTAGAAATCTATTCTTTTTAACGTATGTATTCATAATTAATCTCCCTCCTATTTGAGAATAGTTTTCATTTACAACTAGAATAATATTCGATATGATAATGAGTGTCAACAACTAATTGAAAATAATTATCAATTAATACTTTAGAGTAATGTGAAACATAGGGAGAAAGAGAAAGATGATACTTTATAGTACGAAAAAGAGAGTATTAGGGTTAATTTTTGGTATTCTATTACTTTCATTATTTAATATTTTAAGTATAGTTCTTGGGTATACAGATATATCGATTCCAACAGCAATTCAAGCATTTTTAGATTTTAACGGTTCGAATGAACATATTATTGTTCAAGATGTTCGAGTACCTAGAGCCTTGATTGCCACAGCTATTGGATCCAGTCTCGGTATAGCAGGGGCTTTACTTCAAGCATTAACAAAAAACCCGCTCGCATCTCCTGATATTCTTGGATTTAATGCGGGAGCAAGTTTTTTTATTGTCGTTGCACTTATGATGTTTTCCATTACTTCTTTGCAAGCAACAACATGGTTAGCCTTTGTTGGTGCTGCACTTGCTGGATTTGTCGTTTATTTACTAGGCTCAATAGGCAGAGATGGGATGACTCCTATAAAAATGACGTTGGCCGGATCAGCTGTTGCTGCACTCTTTGCATCATTAACACAGGGATTGCTAGTTCTAGATGAATCTGCCCTAGAACAAGTATTGTTTTGGATGTCAGGTTCTGTTCAAGGGAGAAAGCTCGACATATTAATGGCTGTCTTGCCCTATTTATTTACTGGAACAGTCATTTCTCTATTGATCGCAAATAAAATTAATCTCTTAATGATGGGAGAAGACGTAGCTAAAGGACTAGGGCAAAGGACAGGAACTGTAAAATTAATAGCAAGTTTAACTATTATCCTACTGGCTGGTGGTTCTGTTGCTGTTGCAGGGCCTATTGGTTTTGTTGGAATTGTAGTTCCACATGTTGTGAAATCATTAGTAGGCAATGACTATAGATGGATTGTACCTTACTGTGTAATAGTGGGAGGAATTTTCCTTTTAATCGCTGATATTGGTGCTCGTTATGTGATCATGCCTCAGGAAGTACCTGTAGGAATTATGACAGCACTAGTCGGCACACCATTCTTTATCTATATCGCACGAAAAGGTGGAAAAACAGCATGAGGAAATATACTACATTTAGAATAAAAAATAAAATCTCATTTCTAATTGATAATAAAGCTTTAAAATACAACATTTCTTTCTTCATGATTCTAGTACTAATTTTTCTATTTAGTGCTGGGATGGGAGAGCAGTTTATTAACCCATGGAAGACTTTAAATATTTTATTTGGAAATGGTGTAGATTTTGAGCAGATGATTGTTCAATCATTTCGAATGCCAAGAATCATTGTTTCTATATTGGTCGGTATAAGCTTAGCAGTAGCTGGTACTATGCTTCAGGCGATTCTTCGCAATCCATTAGCTTCTCCAGATGTTACTGGTATTACGGGGGGAGCATCAGTTTCAGTAGTTCTGTTCTTAGCTTTTTTTAGTAATGAAAGCAATGCTTTAACAGTAAGTATTCATTGGATGCCTTTAAGTGCATTTATAGGGGCTGCTGTTATGGCTTTTCTTCTTTATAGACTTGCATGGAAAGATGGATTATCGCCTTTTCGCCTAGTACTAATCGGTATTGGTTTATGGGCTTTAACAAAAGCTTTAACAAATTTATTTATGATTTTAGGTCCGATATACCGGGCAAGCCAAGCAAACATTTGGATTACTGGTTCTGTTTACGGAGCAAATTGGAGCAATGTTCGAATATTATTGCCTGTTACAATTGTATTGATTATTTTTGCTTTCATCATGACTAGACATTTAAATATTCAAGAACTTGGAGAAGACATAGCGTTAGGTGTAGGGACAAAAATAGAAAGACTTCGTTTAGGTCTACTATTGCTTAGTGCTGCATTAATCGGGAGTGCAGTTGCTTTTGCTGGTGGCATTGGTTTTGTTGGGTTAATGGCTCCACATATTGCTAGAAAACTAGTAGGTTCTTCCTTTGGTCCATTATTGCCTTTATCAGCTCTCATAGGGGCGATTCTAGTATTAATTGCGGATACAATCGGAAGAACATTCTTTTTACCAATTGAGGTTCCAGCAGGGGTATTTACTGCAGCTATCGGGGCTCCTTATTTTATTTATCTTTTATATAAACAACGTAACGCTTAAAAAGGAGTATATCATTTATGTATGTATTAGAAACAAAAGAATTAACGTTAACTTACGGGGATAAAGCCATATTAGATAACTTAAATTTAGTTATTCCTAAAGGTGAAATAACAGTCTTTATCGGAAGTAACGGTTGCGGTAAATCAACCCTTTTACGTTCGCTTGCACGCTTACTTAAACCACATAATGGTTCCATTTTAATAGATGGCGAAATGATGGCAAAACTCCCGACTAAAGAAATTGCAAAAAAGTTAGCAATACTCCCTCAAGGTCCCGTTTCCCCGGAAGGATTGACAGTATTGCAGCTTGTCAAACAAGGTCGCTATCCATATCAGAAATGGTACCAACAATGGTCTGCTGAAGATGAGCAAGTTGTTCAAAAGGCGCTTCAGTCAACAGGCGTAGATGAGCTTTCAGATCGCTTGGTAGATTCACTATCGGGGGGGCAACGTCAGCGAGCTTGGATAGCGATGACATTAGCTCAAGAGACAGATATTATTTTATTAGACGAACCTACTACATTTCTTGACTTGACCCATCAAATTGAAGTACTCGATCTACTATTTGAGCTAAACAAAAAAGATCAGCGAACGATTGTCATGGTGCTCCATGACTTGAACTTGGCTTGCCGTTATGCTCACCATGTTATTGCAATTAAGGATAGAGGAGTTTATGCTCAAGGGAAACCAGAAGAAATTGTTAACCGTGAATTAGTGAAAGATGTGTTTAGTTTAGATTGTGAAGTAGTGACCGATCCTCTATTTGGAACACCTATGTGTATTCCACATGGAAAAGGAAGATATATGAATAGGGAATGACTTTTATGAAACCATACAGCCAAGATGAATTTAAAATTTTGGAGGAAAAATATCGTTTAACCCTACAAATGAATCCTTCAACTTTATCAATTCAATCAAGACAATTGCTTCATGACGATGAGCTAAAAACATTTCTAACTCATATAAAAGAGAGAACAAAAGCAGCGAACCTTGCAGTAGCTTCTTCTCTTTTCGTGAAAAGATACTGCTTTGTAGTACTGATTACCCTCTTTTCAATGAGTGCTCTTAATAAGCGATTGGACTGTTCTTTTGAAAATATATCGATTCAAACTTTAGATGATAAAGATTCATTATGGCTCCCCTCGATAAAACTGAAGCGGTTGAACGTTACAGAAATCCCACATTGGGACCGAGCAAAATGGAGAAATGAATTATTAAGTGATATTTTTAGGGGACATATCGAAGTATTATTTAATAACCTAAACAAAGTCTCAAAATTATCGAAGTTTATTATGTGGGAGAATATGTTTGTCTACATTCAATGGATGTATAAAAATCTGTTGGAAGATACGAACTTTAGGGATCGTAAACAAATGATTGAAGATGATTTTAACTACATCATAAAAGAATGTAATGGGCAATTGTTTGGGGCATATGCTGAAAACCCGTTTTTAAAATTCAACGTCAAACCTTGCTCAAATAACATAAGAAAAACTTGTTGTTTATCTTATCTAACAGAAAGTAAAGGGTCTTTTTGTAATACTTGCCCTATTCGTTTTAAGAAAATGCAAAAAAGATAAAAAGAAGATGCCTCAAAAGACCATTGTTTAGGTATTGGGCATCTTCTTTTTACTATTCCGCCAACGAACGAAGCAATTTAATTAATGGAGCTTTTGTTTCAAAACCGATACCTGGTACATCAGGTAATCCAACATAGCCATTTTCAACAGGGATGTGATCAGCAAAGCCGCCAAATGGTTCAAACACACCTGGATAAGATTCATTGCCACCTAAACCTAGGCCAGCAGCAATATTTAATGACATTTGGTGACCACCATGTGGAATACAACGGCGTGGTGACCAGCCATATTCTTTTAACATATCTAAAATTCTCATATATTCTACTAGACCATAACTTAGCGCACAGTCAAATTGTAAATAATCACGATCAGATCTCATTCCACCGTAGCGAATTAAATTGCGCGCATCCTGCATAGAGAATAAATTTTCTCCAGTTGCCATTGGATGTTTATAATGTTTTGAAAGCTCCGCTTGAAGCTCGTAATCTAGTGGATCCCCAGCTTCTTCATACCAAAATAGATTATAAGGCTCTAGTGCTTCAGCATATTTAATCGCTGTTTCTAAATCAAATCGTCCGTTCGCGTCAACTGCTAATGATTGTCCGGATGGAACTACCTCTAAGACTGCTTCAATTCTTCGAAGATCTTCCTCTAAAGAGTTACCAATTTTCATTTTCACAACAGAATAGCCTAAGTTTAAATATCCTCTCATTTCATCTTGAAGCTCTTTATACCCTTTGCCAGGTTGATAATAGCCACCTGCTGCATAAACGAATACTTTTTCATCAGGCTGCTCACCACCTCTATAACGCTCCGCAAGAAGTTGATATAGTGGCTTCTCTTCAATTTTTGCAACAGCATCCCATACCGCCATATCAAGAGTCCCTACAGCAACAGATCTTTCTCCATGGCCACCTGGTTTTTCACCAGTCATTAAAACATCCCAAATTTTATGTGGGTCTAGGTTAGTTCCATCCTCATTTAAATAATCATTCGGCTTAGCCTCTAATAAACGAGGGATAAAACGCTCACGAAGTATCCCACTTGGGGCGTAACGGCCGTTTGAATTGAAGCCATATCCTATCACTTGTTTTCCGTTTTTCACGACATCCGTTACGATCGCGACTACAGAAGCAGTCATTTTCGTAAAATCAATGTATGCATTACTAATGCTTGATTTAATCGGAACAGCTTTCTCCCTAATCTCTAAAATTTTCATAATATCCCCTCCATAATGATAAATTAGTATTTTCAACCACTGTATAAAGTGTGCATTAATGTATACATTAATGTCAATATAAGTATTATTATTATGGAATAGATTAATTATCCAAATATAACGTATACATTAATAAATGTTTTGCAATCGAGTAGGAGACTAGCCATTATTTGACTAGTCGACCTCTCACACCACCGTACGTACGGTTCCGTATACGGCGGTTCAATCTTTTAAGTATCGTTGCTCATAAAGTAAGGAGATATCTTTAAGTCTCCACTTTATGAGTCTTTCTTTTGTTATTGCTCGTTGGAGGATTTCACTTCGTGATAATCTCCAATATCCCTTTCGGGAATTTGCTAATTTCATTGCGTCATCATGATTAATTCCATACTTACAAAGCATCTTATATTTAGTCTTTGGTTTCTTCCATCTCTCATGATTCACCAAATTATCACTAACTTGATTGTTAATTGAATAACCCTCATGAGACCTCCCCGGGTAAGCGCAACCACTTTCCTCTCATGTAACTGCTAGATTTACTGTATGGGATTCGGGCAGTATTGGACTTTGTTTTGTATAGCAAACTCGTCCGTCCCAATTCAGCCTTGTATCTAGTTTCTGTTCGTCAGTTCGAGATTTTGCGTCCGACTTCCTTCAGATTCCACGTCGCCATGGACACCCTTGTCTTTCGCTAACAGTTCCTACTGCCAAGTCTGTAGTGGACTTTCACCACCAAGTTGTTGCGCATGCCGGGCGCACTATAAAAAAGACACTTTCAAATTGAAAATGTCTTTATAATGAACTTTATATTTGATTATTTTTTCTTTCTAAAATTGATAAAATTTCTTGGCTTCCCCGTTTTCGGTGCGAATGCATTAAAGTTTGTGCTGCTTTGCTATCGCGAGCCTTCATCGCAGCTACAATTGCACGGTGCTCAATAATAGATCGAATTGGTAGTTCTCGATCATTAATTGTATATACTCTTGCACGGTAAAGTTGATCTGAGTGGCTATCCATTACGCTTTTTAGACGCTCGTTTTTGGAGTAATCGATAATTAAATTATGAAATTCATCATCCACATCTGCCCAAGTTTTTAGGTTACTTTCATATAATAAACTTTCCTGCAAATCAATTAACGACTCTAATTTTTGCAAGCCTTCTTCATCGATATTTAATGTTGCAAGCTCAGCAGCTACTCCTTCTAGTGCCTCAGCAATTTGACATATTTGTTGGATGCTTTCTTTTTTTATTGGTTCTACACTAAATCCTTTTCGTGGAATGAGGCGAATCCATCCATCCATTTCTAACCGTACCAAAGCCTCTCTTACAGGCGTCCGACTCATATTTAGCAATTCCGTCATTTCCCGTTCTAAAAAAGTTTCCCCAGGAGGTAATTGTAAATTTCGAATTGCCTTTCGAATGATTAAATAAGCAAGTTGTGGCAATCGAGTTTCACTTATTTCATCTTTATACGATAATAAAACGTTCTTTAAATCCTGTTCGGCATGGTCATTTATCATCTATCTTCACCAATTTTCAATTTAATAGTTACTTACGTGTCGACTTTAGCAAATATTATAACAAAAAAACTTGTGAATGAAATTAAGGAACAAATTAAAAATTGCCACCCCTTTTACAGGATGGCAATAAAACTATCATTTATTTTCTTAAACGGGATGTTTGTTTTAACATGTAAGCAATGCGCTCCACAATACCTTCAATCTGATCAGGATTTTCCATTAAATCATAATCATTAATGTCTAGGCGTAGCACAGGACAAGCATTAAAGTTATTAATCCAATCTTCGTAACGTTTGTGCATTTCTACCCAGTAATCGATTGGTGTTTGCTGCTCCATTTCACGACCGCGCTCCCTGATACGAGCAATAATATCATCAATTGGACCTTCTAAATACACCAGTAAATCCGGATGTGGGAAATAAGGTGTCATCACCATCGCATCAAACAAATTCGTATAAGTTTCGTAATCTGTTGGGCTCATTGTCCCTTTATCATAGTGCATTTTCGCAAAAATACCTGTATCTTCATAAATTGAACGATCTTGAATAAAACCGCCACCATATTCAAAGATTCGTTTTTGCTCCTTGAAACGTTCTGCAAGGAAATAAATTTGAAGATGGAAACTCCATTTTTCAAAGTCATCATAAAATTTATCTAAATACGGATTCGTATCTACCTTTTCAAATGATGTGCGGAAATTTAATGCTTGAGCTAAAGCATTTGTCATTGTTGATTTCCCCACACCTACTGTTCCAGCAATCGTAATTACAGTGTTTGCCGAAATATTATATTTTTCCCTTAGATGATTCATTCTCGGTGTGAACTCCTTTTTGTATTGTTTCTTCTACCATTTTCAGTACTTTCTGCATATCTTCTTTATTTTTCACGAAATCAATATGATCACCATTTAGCTGAATCACAGGAATTTCTGGATGTAAGACAATAAACTGCTGGAAAAATTCGTGGTAATCTGCTGCTAACTGCTCTATGTAATCACGGGTAATCATCTTTTCAAATTCTCTTCCACGCAAGGCAATTCGCTTCATTATTGTATCGAGACTTGCATGTAAGTAGATAATTATGTTTGGCCGAGGCATATCTGCCGTTAAAATTTTATAAATTGCTTCATACTTGTCATACTCAGAAGATTTTAACGTACGCTTTGCGAAAATTAAATTTTTGAAAATATGATAATCTGCCACAACAGGTGAGCCAGTCTCTAAAATATGTTTCTTTATATCCGTTAATTGTTTATATCGGTTACAAAGGAAGAACATTTCCGTTTGAAAGCTCCACTCATCGATATCTTCGTAAAACTTTCCAAGAAACGGGTTTTCATCCACAATCTCTTTTAATAGATGATAACCGAATAAGTCAGAAATCGCCTTCGATAAAGACGTCTTCCCTACACCAATCGGACCCTCTACTGTAATAAATGGAACAGACACGAGAAGTCCCTCCTTCAACTGTAAATTCGTCAATGTTATACATTTTATCATATGAACATGTCGAAAAACAGATAGAGAGATTGAAGAGGATAAAGTAAATATTAACAATGTAGTATTTACTAGTGTTTAAGAATTGTTCCATTAATTGAGGAAGCACTTTCTTTCATGATACACTAGCAGCTAAGGAGAGAGATGTACGTGGAAATTTTAGAAAAAGACTTGGAATTTATGAAGCAGGCGATGGGTGAGGCACAAAAGGCAGCTGAACTTGGTGAGGTACCAATAGGCGCTGTTATTGTCTATCAAAATAAAATTATTGCACGCGCCCATAATCTGCGGGAAACGACACAAAATGCGGTCACTCATGCAGAGTTAATGGCCATTCAACAGGCTTGCGTAGAAATTGGCAGCTGGCGATTAGAGGAAACAACTCTTTATGTTACGTTAGAGCCGTGTCCAATGTGTGCAGGAGCCATTTTGCAGTCCCGAATACCTCGCGTTGTCTACGGGGCAAGGGATATGAAAGCAGGTTGTGTAGATTCATTATATCGATTGCTAAATGATTCTCGATTTAACCATGAATGTGATGTTACAGAAGGTGTATTAGCTGATGAATGCGGTCAATTGCTGACGGATTTTTTCAGAAGTTTACGAGAACGAAAAAGGGAAGAGAAAAGAATGCGAAAACTTGCTGAGGAGGATGTAGGCGGTGCAATTTAGTAAGTTAAAAAAGACTCTTGAAAGTTTTTTATGCGATTCATTACGTGGTCGGCTTGAAATTTATGCAACCGTCTATCGCCATTCTCATGATGATAAAACTCGTGTTTGGCTAACACTTGATAACGAGCAGATTTTTAGTGCTGCAGATCTTACATTTCAAGTTGTTCATAATCGACTTTATGAGGAAATTAAGAAAGAACAGCAACTAAAGCCGATTCCTTATAGTGCAAATTGGGAAGAGATGTTTAACTCGCCTGAACGAGTTGCATTAGTAAAAGCATTTGATAATATAGAAAATCAGTTAATGGAACAAGGAATTATGGGAAGTTGGCATTTGTATCATGCATTCATAGATTATCCAAATTTATCAATTGATGAGGCTTTATCATCAGAAGATCCCGTCACTAGAGCCTTTGCCTTGTTTGACCGACGTGTTGGTAAACGCCGCCTATTAAAAATGGCAACCTTTCATCACCCGTTAGAACAACAATTTTATTCTATTCGTTGTAAGTCAGAAGGAATTAAAAGTCGAATTCATAATTAGCTAGAATTCGACTTTTTTCATTTATTATTTAAATCTCTCCATAAACTTCTCTAAACGATCCATTCCCTTTTCCAATACTTCTAAAGGCTGTGCAAAGGACAGACGGATATAACCTTCTCCAGCATCAGAAAATGCACTTCCAGGAACAGTCGCAAGCTCTTGCTCTTTTAATAAAGCAATACAAAAATCAAAAGAAGTCATGTTCGTTTTTTTAATCGATGGGAAAATATAAAAAGCTCCCTCTGGTTTTACAACGTCAATGCCCATGTCAACAAGACGTTTATATACATAATCTCTACGTACTTTATATTCTTTTTTCATTTCAGCAGGGTCATTCAAACCATTTGTTAATGCTTCGAGAGCAGCATATTGGCTAATACTTGTGGCACAACTAATATAATAACCATTTAACTTCGTCATTTCTTTTGTTATATAGCTAGGTGCAAGAGTATAGCCAATTCGCCAACCAGTCATCGAATGGGATTTTGAAACCCCGTTAATAACAATCGACTTTTCTCTCATTCCTTCAAAAGAAGCAATAGATTTATGTGTTTTTTCATAAATAAGCTCGCTATAAATTTCATCTGAAATGATAAAGATCTCTTTTTCTTTTAATAACAATGCGATTTTTTCTAATTCCTTTTCATCAATAACCGAGCCAATTGGATTGCTTGGAGAAGGAAGGATGATACATCTTGTTTTATCAGTTAAATTCTTTTCAATTAGTTCTGCTGTTAAAACAAAATCTGTTGAAGCTGTATCGACACAAATTGGTATTGCCCCACAAAGTTCGATTAATGGGATATAACCCGGATAAGCAGGGGCAGATAAAATCACCTCACAGCCTTCATCTAAAATTGTTCTCAAAGCAATTGTTAATGCTCCAGATGCACCATGAGTTACGATAATTTCGTCCTGTGGATTGTAGGATAAACCATATTTGTCATTATAAAATTTCGAGATAGCTTTACGTAATTCTAAAATTCCCGCATTCGGAGTATAAGACGTATAATTTTGGTCAATAGCATCCTTAGCTTTTTCCTTCACATGGCTAGGTGTAGGGAAATCTGGTTGACCGATTGTTAGATTGATAGCATTTGGATAATCAACGAGCATATTTGTAAACTTACGAATACCAGATAGCTCGATTTTCTTTAAATTTTTATAGATTAAATGTTCCACTATATTGGCTCCTTCTTAATACTTCAGTATTATCGAAATATTTCATTTAGTTTATTATAAGACATTATCGGTGGTTAAAGGATTATAAATCAATTCTTTAATCTCCTAAAATTTCTCGAAGGAACCTTTCTCGGTTTTCTAGAAAGTATCTTGTAATTTTATAGTGGTCCGTCTCTTCAAATTCAACTTCGGATATAGTACCTTCATCAAAACTAAAGATTGTAGCATCTGGGTACCCTAGAAGAATAGGTGAATGTGTAGCAATAATAAATTGGCTATTACCCGTCGAAGCAAGTTCATGCATGATTTTTAAAAATGACAGTTGTCTTTGCGGGGATAGTGCTGCCTCAGGTTCATCTAATAAATAAATAGCCTTCCCTCTAAAACGATTCAAAAACAACGATAAAAAAGATTCGCCATGAGATTGTTCGTGTAAAGAGCTACCCCCATAAGCGTTATAAACACTGATATCTTCTGCTCCTATTTCATCAATATGAGTCGCAAAATTGTAAAAAGACTCCGCTCGTAGAAAGAATCCATTTGTCACTTTTGGCAACCATGATAGTCGAACAAATTCCCCCAGTGCAGAATGAGAAGATGGCACCTCATAATAGTTATTGCGTCCACCACCTGCTGTATTAAAACCACACTTATCCGCAATGGCTTCTAGCAAAGTTGACTTTCCCGAACCATTTTCACCAACGAAAAAGGTAATGTTATTATCAATATTTAGTTGATGCAAATTTTTTATTGAAGGAATTGTAAATGGATATTTTTTATATGTTGGAATCAATTCATGTTGGAGTTCAATCCTCTTTAAAAACATGATTTCACAACCTCTGTTTTTCCATTATTGTAACATTTAATTTATGAGCATTTATTAAAAATTCACTATAGTAGCTTGGATTATTGAATGTTAATAGAAAACGAAGCCTCTGTTTTTTCCCTAACTTCATCTATCGTAACCCCATCGGCTGTTTCAATCAGCACCATACCTTCATCCGTAAAATCAAATACCGCTAAGTCAGTAATTAAACGGTGTACAACACCTTTTCCTGTTAACGGCAACGAACAAGATTTTTTTATTTTCGATTCTCCGTGTTTTGATACATGCTCCATTATGACAATCACCTTTTTGGCTCCAACAACTAAATCCATGGCGCCACCCATTCCCTTTACCATCTTGCCTGGAATCATCCAGTTTGCTAAATCTCCTGTTTCAGAAACTTCCATGGCACCTAAAATAGCTAAATCTATATGACCTCCGCGAATCATGGCAAAAGATTCTGCACTATCGAAAAATGAAGCTCCTGGAACGGCAGTCACCGTTTCTTTACCTGCATTAATTAAATCCGCGTCTACCTTCTCTTCTTCTGGGTAGGGGCCAATGCCAAGCATGCCATTTTCCGATTGCAATAATACATTAACATTTGGTGGAATTTCATTTGCCACAAGGGTTGGCATACCGATTCCTAAATTTACGTTCATCCCATCCTTTACTTCTTTTACTGCTCTTTGAACAATTTGTTGTCTTGTATGTTGCATTGTTATACCCCCTCCGCTTTTCGTTGAACTGTTAGGCGCTCAATTCTTTTCTCATAATGTTCACCGAGGATTACACGCTGTACATAGACACTCGGTGTATGAATTTCATCAGGATCTAACTCCCCGACTTCCACAATTTCTTCTACTTCTGCAATCGTAATTTTCCCTGCCATTGCTGCGATTGGATTGAAATTACGAGCAGTTTTACGATAAACAAGATTGCCAAGTTTATCTGCCTTCCACGCTTTTACTAAAGCAAAGTCTCCTACGATTGCTTTTTCGAGTAAATATTCTTTACCGTCGAAAACTTTTGTTTCTTTCCCTTCAGCAATCGGTGTACCCACTCCTGTTGGCGTATAAAAAGCCGGTATACCCGCCCCGCCTGCTCTAATTCTTTCAGCTAAAGTTCCTTGAGGTGTTAACTCAACTTTTAACTCACCACTTAAAAACTGTTGCTCAAAAATTTTATTTTCCCCAACATAAGAAGCGATAATTTTTTTTATTTGTTTATTTGCTAAAAGAAGCCCAAGTCCCCAATCATCGACACCGCAATTATTGCTCACAACCGTTAAATCCTTTGTTCCTTTTTTTTGTAATGCTAATATACTCTTTTCTGGAATGCCGCTTAATCCAAAACCACCAACAATTAATGTAGCACCATCTTGAATATCAGCAACAGCCTCATCAAACGAATCCCATACTTTCCCCTTTGTCATAATTACTACCTCCTAGAAAACTTGTCCTATTATTTTATATGTTATTATTCCAAGCCTTAAAACGAGAATTTCTTCTATTAAACTCTTACTAGAATTAAATTTCTCTAAAAATGAAATAAATCCTTCATTGAAAACATATTATTCTTTTGAAAATACTTTTTAAGTATTTTCAAATAAAACGAAAGGAGAGATTGTAACAATGAAATATTTGACTAGACTTTCCAATGCAATTATGGAAAAATACTTGCCCGATCCGTATATTTTTGTAGCAATCTTAACCGTATTAGTTTTATTTTTAGGTGTCGTTTTAACGGATAAATCTCCAATGGATATGGTTATTTATTGGGGCGATGGTTTCTGGGGCTTATTATCCTTTACAATGCAAATGGTAGTAGTTTTAGCGGCAGGACACGTATTAGCAAATAGTCCCGTTTTCAAAAGGTTTTTATCCTCCATGGCAAGTAAAATTAGTAAGCCAAGCAGCGCAATTATGATTGTGACGTTTGTATCGCTTGTAGCATGTTGGATTAACTGGGGATTTGGATTAGTTATTGGGGCTTTATTTGCAAAGGAAATTGCCCGTCATGTAAGGAAAGTGGATTATCGCTTATTAATTGCTAGCGCTTATTCAGGATTTATTATTTGGCATGGAGGGCTTGCTGGATCTATCCCTCTTTCTGTAGCAACAGAGGGGCATCCATTTGAGGATCTTATGGGCGGTGTTGTTCCAACTTCTAATACAATTTTCACACCATATAACTTATTTATCGTACTTGTTATTGGTTTTACATTACCTTTATTTAATCGCTGGATGATGCCAAAAGAAGAAGATGTGGTAGAGGTTGATCCAGAATTATTAATTGAAGAGGAACAAAAATTCCCACCGGCAGAAAGAACATTTGCTTCTTGGACTGAAAGAAGCTCACTATTAACAATTTTAATTGGACTTATTGGACTTTCATACTTAATTTATCACTTTGCCACAAAAGGCTTCGCACTTGATTTAAACATCGTTAATACAATCTTTATTATTTTAGGAATCATTTTACACGGAACACCACAACGTTTCTTAGCTGCTGCCCAGCAAGCCATAAAAACAACAAGCGGTATCGTATTCCAGTTTCCATTTTACGCTGGAATTATGGGCATGATGACTACTTCTGGTTTAGCCCTTGTGTTTTCACAATGGTTTATTAGTATTTCAAATGACTTTACATTCTATTTATTTACATTTTTCTCTGCTGGACTAGTAAACTTCTTCGTCCCATCTGGTGGTGGACAATGGGCAGTTCAAGCACCAATTATGCTAGAAGCTGCAAACGTTATCAATGCAGACGTTGCTAAAACAGCAATGGCGATTGCATGGGGAGATGCTTGGACGAATATGATTCAACCATTCTGGGCATTGCCAGCACTTGCCATTGCAGGATTAAAAGCAAAAGACATTATGGGCTTCTGTTTATTCGTTTTAATCTTTACAGGAGTAATTATTAGTATTGGGTTGTTATTCCTCTAATAATTTATAGTTAAAATAAATGCACTTATAGTGATACGTCACTATAGGTGTTTTTTTGTAACCTTTTCCTTTTGGATAAGTCAAATTAAAAAAGGAAGGTGAATAATATGAGAAAACTACTTTTTTCTATGCTAATCACTTTTTTATGTATTCTTTTAATAGGCTGTGGAATTAAAAATAACAATTCAAATTTGAAAGTTCCAGATATCGTAGAGTTTAATGAAGATGATTTTTACAAATTAGTACAACCGAATAACACGCTCGGATTCCAATTATTATTTACAGCCCCTAAAGATAATGAGGGTAATTTATTTATTTCCCCAACAAGTTTGCTGATGGCACTAGCAATGGTTTATAACGGGGCAGACGGGAAAACAAAAGAAGAAATGTCTACAATATTGGGCTTACATTCTGACCAATTAAATAAAGCGAATGCCTCTTTAATAAATAGACTCATACAAAACTCCGATAATGTAGAATTAGCGATTGCAAATTCTATCTGGCTAAACGAAAATTATCATTTCCAAGATAATTTTAGGAACAATGTGCAAGATTATTTTAATGCTGAAATTAATGAGATTAATGTAAGTGATAATGAGTCGGTGAAAGAGATTAATAATTGGGTAAAAAAAGCAACAATCGAAAATATCAATGAAATTATAAAAGCTCCACTAGATCCCAATTTAGTGTCCCTTTTACTGAATGCCATTTACTTCAAAGGAAATTGGAAATATGAATTTGATACGAATCGAACTATTGAAGATACCTTTTATGGACAAACAAAAACAGCTTCTTTTATGAGGCTTGAGGAGAGCTTGTCTTATCTTGAAAATGATTTGTTTCAAGCAGTGACACTCCCTTATGGAGATGGAACGTTAAGTATGAAAGTATTTTTGCCAAAAGAAAATAGAAGTTTAAAGGAATTAGAAAATGAACTTACAAATGAAAATTGGCAAAAATGGAACTCACAATTTACTAAAAAAGAAGGAACTCTTCTACTTCCAAAATTTAAGCTACAGTATGAAATTGAATTGAATGATAGTCTAAAAGCGCTCGGAATGCCAAGTGCATTTGGAAGTGATGCTGATTTCTCAAACATGATACAAGAAAACGACCCACTATGGATTAGTAAAGTGAAGCAAAAAACATACATTGATGTCAATGAAAAAGGAACTGAAGCAGCTGCGGTAACATCAATAGAAATGGTTACAGAGTCTGCTGTTATCTCTGATTCATTTTATATGAATGTAAACCGTCCATTCATTTTTTCAATTGTAGATGATGAAACGGGGTTGATCTTATTCCTCGGCTCCATTTCAAGTCCAAAAGATTATTAGAAAAACACAACTCCGCCTAAATAGGTCGAGGGTAGTGACCGCCAAAAGTAGATTTTGACTCTAACTTTTTGGGTGCAGTACCGAGTTGATGTTTTTCCTTATCAGCAAAAATAAACCGAGCAAACTCTACAAAAACAGTAGAATTCGCTCGGTTTTATAATTAAATAAAATTTATTTAGGTGCAATAACTTCTTTACCACCCATATACGGACGAAGCACTTCTGGTATCTTCACGCTACCGTCAGCCTGCTGGTAATTTTCTAAAATCGCTGCAACTGTACGTCCAATTGCAAGCCCTGAACCGTTTAATGTGTGAACGAATTCCGGTTTTGCACCTGGTTCGCGACGGAAACGAATATTTGCACGGCGCGCTTGGAAATCTTCAAAGTTTGAACAAGAAGAAATTTCACGGTACATATTTTGAGTTGGCATCCACACTTCTAAATCGTATTTTTTTGCGGCAGTAAAGCCTAGATCAGCTGTACACATTAATAATTTTCGGTAAGGTAAGCCCAATAATTGAAGAACTTTTTCAGCATGACCAGTAAGTTTTTCTAATTCATCGTAAGAATCCTCAGGTTTTACAAAGCGAACTAACTCCACTTTGTTAAATTGGTGCTGGCGAATAAGTCCGCGCGTATCACGACCAGCAGATCCTGCCTCAGAACGGAAACAAGCACTATATGCTGCAAAACCTTTTGGTAAAATTTCGCCGTCGATAATCTCATCACGGTAGAAGTTTGTTACTGGCACTTCAGCTGTTGGAATCATAAAGTAATCTGTATCTACTAATTTGAATACATCTTCTTCAAATTTCGGTAATTGTCCTGTTCCAGTTAAGCTATCACGATTTACGATAACTGGAGGAAGCATTTCTTCATACCCGTGCTCTTCTGCATGTAAATCCATCATAAAGCTCATTAATGCACGCTCTAAGCGAGCACCTAAACCACGATAAAAAACAAAACGGCTTCCCGTTACTTTCGCTGCACGTTCAAAATCTACAATTTGCAAGTCAGTTGCTAAATCCCAATGTGCTTTCGCTTCAAAATCAAATTTTGGCTGCTCGCCCCATTTCAACACTTCTACATTATCATCTTCAGTCGTACCAACTGGAACTGATTCATGAGAGATGTTTGGTAAGCGCATCATCATATATTCAAATTTCTCTTCCACTTCACGAAGCTGTGCATCTAGTTCCTTAATTTCATCTCCGACTTGACGCATACGAGCAATGACTTCATCCGCATTTTCTTTATTTCGTTTCATTATTGAAATTTGTTCAGATACTTTATTTCGTTCTGCTTTTAACACTTCTGTTTTAGCAATCAATTCACGACGTTTTGCATCTAATTGTTCAAATTCATCTAAATTTCCTAAATCTTCGTTACGTGTTAGAAGATTCTTTTTTACTTCCTCAAAATTATCACGGACACGTTTAATATCTAACATGTTAATTCCTCCATTATTAAAAAGTAAATTTTTTACTAACATTTTTAGAAAAAATAAAAAAAGCCCCCATCCCTATAAAAGGGACGAGAGCTACCCGCGTTGCCACCCTAATTGATTAGACTAGTGCCTAATCCACTTATTGAATAACGGCTTTTCAACCGGCCAGAGCCTACTGTTAATTCAGCTCGGCAACTCAAGGACGGATTCACAAGTGCTTTTATCAGCTTCCACCACCCGCTGACTCTCTTAAAAAAACGTGCTTGTTACTACTTCCTATCATCGATGTTAGCATATAGTATGCCCCATTAAATAAGGGGCTATTTCTTTTAACTCACCATTGAAAAATTGAGAAAAGAAATAAATTTATCCATAGAGTACTATATGCTGTTCAATTTTGCAAGTGAAGTGTTATTGAATTGTTGAATCATATTAACAAAATAATTCATAATTCGAGTATCCCCTGTTAACTCTGGATGAAACGAACAACCTAAAAAATGACGATCCCGAGCAAGCACAATTCGATGATCATGCGTAGCTAAAATCTCTACATCTTTTCCGACTGAAACGATATGTGGTGCGCGAATAAAAACGGCTGGAACATCTTCCCCAATATCTTTTATCGTTAAATCAACTTCAAAACTATTCACCTGTCTTCCATAGGAGTTCCGCTCTACAACAACATTCATTAAACCAAGATGAGGTTCTTCATAACCAACCACTTCACCAGCTAATAATATTAAACCTGCACAAGTCCCAAAAATCGGCATTCCATCTTCGGCTAATATTCGAATTGGCTGTAATAAATGATTTCGATCTAATAATTTCCTTATCGTTGTACTTTCCCCTCCTGGTAAAATTAATCCATTTACCCCTTTTAAATCCTCTATACTTTTTATCGCGACTGGTTTACAGCCAACTTTCTCAATTTGTTGAATATGCTCTCGAATTGCACCTTGTAAAGCCAACACTCCTATTTTAAACATTACCAACCACGCTCCTGCATACGTTCACTTTCTTGAAGTGTAGCAATCTCAATTCCTTTCATCGGTGTACCAAGCTCTTTTGAAATTTCGGCAATTAATTTGTAGTCCTTGTAATGAGTTGTTGCCTCCACTATTGCACGAGCAAATTTTTCAGGATTTTCTGACTTAAAAATACCTGAACCTACAAATACACCATCCGCGCCTAGCTCCATCATGAGGGCCGCATCTGCAGGAGTTGCCACACCACCAGCCGCAAAATTCACAACAGGTAGGCGACCTAATTTTTTAATTTCAACTAGCAGTTCATAAGGTGCACCTAATAACTTTGCCTCTGTCATTAATTCATCAAAACTCATACTTACAACACGACGAACTTGTGCATTCACTTTACGAATATGACGAACTGCTTCTACAATATTTCCTGTTCCCGGTTCACCTTTTGTACGTAGCATCGATGCACCTTCCCCAATTCGTCGAGCTGCCTCACCAAGATCACGACAACCACAAACAAACGGTACTGTAAAATCACTTTTTAATAAATGAAACTCTTCATCAGCTGGTGTTAATACTTCACTTTCATCGATATAATCAACACCCATTGCTTCTAATACTCGGGCTTCTACGATATGTCCGATTCTTGCCTTAGCCATTACAGGAATTGTTACAGCACTCATCACTTCTTCAACAATTCGAGGGTCCGCCATACGAGCTACTCCACCTGCTTTACGAATATCAGATGGTACTCTTTCTAATGCCATAACCGCAACAGCTCCTGCTGCCTCTGCAATTTTTGCCTGTTCCGCGTTAATGACGTCCATAATAACTCCACCCTTTTGCATTTCAGCCATCCCGCGTTTAACTGTTTCTGTTCCAACTAATTTCATTTAAAAAACCTCCCCTTCAGTATTTATTTTTAGTATAATAAAATTTGACCATATAGAAAGAGTCAATATTACAAAAAATAGCAAGGTCAGTTAGGGGTGGGGCAGTTGGATATGCTCATTTTTGAACTTGAAAAAAATAGTACAAAACCTTTATATGAACAGCTTTATATGGGAATAAAAAATGCCATTATTCATAAACGAATTGAAGTAGGAACTAAACTACCTTCAAAAAGAAAATTAGCTGATTTTTTAAATATTAGCCAAACAACCATTGAAATTGCTTATGGTCAATTACTTGCAGAAGGTTATATTGCCTCAAAACCTCGTGTCGGATTTTTTGTTGAAGAAATTGACGAGCTTCCATTTATCGAGAAAGAGCAAGTAAATCGACCATTTGAAAAAAATATTGTGAAAAATTTCGTCTATGATTTCCATCCAGGTAAAATCGACACAGAATCTTTCCCATTCCCCCTTTGGAGGAAATACGCAAAAGAGCTTTTTGATAATAGTTCAAGAGAGTTTTTACAAATTGGAGAACCTCAAGGAGAATATGAATTACGTTTAGAAATTGCTAACTATTTATATCAATCCCGTGGAATTGTATGTAAACCTGAGCAAATTGTTATCGGATCAGGAACTGAACATTTATTGCCAATGATTTTACATTTAATTGAAAATGACTCGAAGTTTGCTCTTGAAAATCCAGGCTATTCGGCAATTCCACGAATTCATTTACAAAACAAAGCGATCCCTATTTCAGTAGATGAAGATGGTTTAATTGTAGATGAGCTTGAAAAAACAGATGCAAATATCGTTTATATCACACCATCTCATCAATTCCCAACAGGTGCTGTATTGTCTGCTGCAAGAAGAACTCAATTATTAAATTGGGCAGCAAAAAATGATAATCGATATATTATTGAAGACGATTATGATAGTGAATTTCGTTATATTGGAAAACCAATTCCTGCGCTTCAAGGAATGGATCAAAATAATAAAGTAATCTATATGAGTACTTTTACAAAATCTTTAATGCCTTCTTTACGTGTTGCGTATTTTGTATTGCCACCAACTCTTTTGCAAAAATATAATGAAATTTTCAGCTATTATTCAGCTACAGTTCCAAGATTTGATCAACATATTTTAGCAAACTTTATGAAGGATGGGCATTTCTCTAAACATTTAAATCGCATGCGAAAAATTTATCGTAAAAAACATGATAAGCTTACTCATACATTGTCCACCTATTATCCTCATATAACAATTAAAGGTGATCATGCTGGCATGCATATTTTAATTTCATTGCCAATAAAAGCTGAGGAGCAGGAATTAAAAAAGCAAGCTGCCTTTTCAAATATTGCAGTTTATTCTGTTTCTGATTATTTATTAAAACCTATTCCATTAGACAGTCCAACATTTTTACTTGGATTTGGTGGTATTCCTTTAGAACAAATAGAACCTTCTATCCATCAGCTAATGTCATGTTGGGGCATAAAAAAATGCAAGGAGTAAAAAAGGAGCTATCTCACTAGTTGAGACGCTCCTTTTGTTTATTGATTTATTAATTCAATATTATAATTTTCAAACCATCGATCTACCTGAATCAAATAAGCAAGTAATTGTGGACCAGCCATTAATTGACCAAACCAAGGTACTTTAAAAGATGCTCCCCCAGTTTGAACAAGTTGTTCCAATTGCTCTTTTTCAAATAACTCATGTAAAATGGATTCTTTCCTTTGGATTAAGCTGCTTAACACTTCTTTAACTCCCTCGGTATATAAAGGATGATATGTTTTCGGATATGGATTCTTTTTGCGATATAATACTTCCTCAGGCAACAAACCTTCTACCGCTTTTCTTAAAAGGCCTTTCTCCATATTTCCCATATTTTTCATTTCCCAAGGAATATTCCATACGTATTCTACAATACGATGATCTGCGAATGGAACACGGACTTCTAAGCTTGCCCCCATACTCATGCGATCTTTACGTTCTAATAATGTTTGCATAAAGTAACGCATATTTAAATAAAATAGTTCCCTTTGTTTAGCTGCCTTGGGATCTTCTCCTTCAAGCTTTGGTGAGTCTTTTACTGCTTCATCAAACGCATGCTTCATAAAGTCTTTTAATTGAAGACGAGTTTGCCACTCTTTTCTTAAGAAACCTTCTCTTTCATCAATGGATCGTATCCAAGGAAACAACTTATAATCCTTATGGAACCAAGGATAACCACCGAACACTTCATCAGCACATTCACCTGATAAAGCAACTGTAAAGTCTTCTTTAATGACTCGACAAGCAACTAGCAAAGAGCTATCGATATCAACCATTCCAGGTAAATCACGAATCATCATTGCCTCTTCTAATGAATCTAATATATCCTTTTGAGAGAGAATTATATCATAGTGTTTTGTATTGAACTTGTTACACATTTTATCGATCCAAAAACGATCCTGACTCGTTTGAAAATCATTTTTTTCAAAGAATTGTTCGTTTCCTTCATAATCGATGGAATACGTGTGTAATGTTTCCCCTATATCATTATACGTATTTGCTGCAATTGCTGTAATAATACTTGAGTCTAATCCACCTGATAAAAATGTACAAAGCGGAACATCTGATACAAGTTGACGTTTTATTGCATCAGTCACTAAAAAACGTACATGTTCAACTGTTTCTTCAAATGATTGCTCATGCTTTTTACTTTTTACATTCCAATAACGCCATTTTTTTAATCCATCTTTAGAAAATTTTAATGCACTACCAGGTTCTAATTCTTCAATTCCTTTTAATACACCATTCCCTGGAACTCTAGATGGCCCTATACTAAGTAAAGCAGCTAATCCTTGCCGATCGATTTGTGGTTTTATATTTGGATGTGCAAGAATCGCTTTTATTTCTGAACCAAATAAAAAAGAACCTTCACTCAAAGAGAAAAAGAAAGGTTTAACCCCTAATCGATCGCGAAATGCATATAATGTCTCTTCTTGTTCATCCCAAATAGCAAAGGCATAAATTCCATTTAAGTAATCTACACACTTCTCTCTCCATTCAATAAATGAAGTGAGTAAAACTTCTGTATCAGACTGTGTTGAAAATGTATAACCTCTTTTCAAGAGCTCTTGGCGAAGTTCATCCGTATTATAAAGTTCCCCATTATAAACCATGACAAAGGATTTGCTTTGATACATTTTTGCCATTGGTTGTTTACCACCAATTAAATCAATAACAGCTAATCGACGATGCCCTAACAGAGCATGTGTGCTGCACCAAACATTGCCATCGTCTGGCCCTCTCTTTTTTAGTGTTTCTGTCATACTTTCAACAATTTCTCTTCGATTTTTTAACGACTGTGTAAAATCAATCCATCCTGTTATGCCGCACACTTTTTTCACGCCCCTTCACCTACTAGCATATGAAAGGTCGCCCAAAATTCATTTTGTCCAACAAAAAAAAGAGTGTGACAGATTGGTTGACTCAAATTTTACTTTGAGACACTTTCATCCTCACACTCATTAACTCTTTAATTATTTAAAAAATCCACCGACAAATCCAGTAATTCCACCCCATACGTTTCCAAAGAAGTTACCGATACCTTGGAAGAATAGAGAGATGGCTCCTGCACGTTCAACCTTGTCAGTCGTTACAACATCTGCAGAAAATTGTCCACCGTCAATAAAGCCATAATCAGTTCCTTCAGTACGCTCAATTACAACCTTACCAACAACTGTACCTTTTTTAACATCTGCTTCTAATGATTCTTTTTCTAACACTAATTTTGGTTTATAAAGGTCCTTTTCATTTGTATTTACCATAAATGAAATTGGCTCTTTTACTGCAATTTCTACGCTATCTTCTTTCCCTTTTGTAACATCAATTTTTTCATTACCTTTAAATTGATAGTTTGCTGGAACAATTTCTTGTTTTGAGAATTGTCCAAAACCATAATCTAATAGTTTTGCCATTGCATCAAAACGAGCAGTTTTATCACTGTCTTTTCCAGTAGAATCAACAGCATTCATTACAACTCCAATTAAACGTGTACCATTACGTTCTGCTGTACCAGTAAAACAAGATCCAGCAAGATTTGTTGTACCTGTTTTTAATCCATCCACACCTTCATATGAAGAGACTAGCCCTGGTAACATCCAGTTCCAGTTAGCCATATTAATTGCATCTTCCGTACCTTCTCGGAATACCTTCTTCGGAATACTTGAAGTATCTAAAACTTCCGGATGATCTTTTAATAGATGATAGGCTAATTTAGCAACAGAACGAGCAGGCATAATATTTTCATCTTCTGGACCAGTACCTGCAGGTTGCATTCCAAACAAGTCAGAATTATTTAATCCTGTTGAGTTTACAAATTTGTATCCTTCAAGACCAATTTCTTCTGCCTTTTTATTCATGAGCTTTAAAAATTCCGTTTCCGTTCCAGCAATTGTTTCTGCGATTGCCACTGTTGCAGCGTTTGCAGAATAAATAGCCATTGCTTCATATAACTCATGAATTGTATATGTACCATCCTCACGAAGTGGAACATTACTTAATGCACGGTCATGCGACATTCGATATGTATACTCATTAACGCGATATTCTTGATCCCAAGAAATTTTGCCTGCTTTAATTGCATCTAATAGAATATATTCCGTCATCATTTTTGACATACTCGCAATTCCTAAAGACGTATCAGCATTTTTTTCATATAATATTTTTCCTGTATCTGCATCTATTAAAATTGCAGCATCTACGAGTAAACCTAAATCTGTTTCAGCACTTGTACTAACAGGTGTCGTAACAAACATGCTTACCAACAGAATAGGAATCATCAATAAGCCCAACCAAGATGTTTTCCTTGCTGTCTTCACAAAAAAATACCTCCAATATAATTTTTAATCTTCTTTCGCCATTTTATCATAGATTGTGCAAGAAAAGTGTTACGTTTAGATAAAAAAACTCTTTTAACATCTAATAATGACGTTAAAAGAGTAGATAAGTTTCTTCTTTTGTAAAAGTAGCTAGCCTATCCAATAATTCAAAGCTAAGCATGCTACTTGTGTCTCTTACTGAATTGAATAGTTAGGTGCTTCTTTTGTAATTTGTACATCATGTGGATGTGATTCACGAAGACCAGCACCCGTCATACGTATAAATTGAGAGTTTTCACGTAAATGTTCAAGATTTAGAGCACCACAGTAACCCATACCTGCACGAATACCACCAACTAATTGGTCGATTGTATCAGATAAAGGTCCTTTGTATGGAAGTCTTCCTTCAATACCTTCAGGAACAAGCTTTTTCGCATCTTCTTGGAAGTAACGATCTTTTGATCCTTGTTCCATTGCCCCTAAGGAGCCCATTCCTCGATATACTTTGAAACGTCTGCCTTGGAAAATTTCCGTTTCACCAGGTGATTCAGATGTTCCTGCAAGCAATGAACCTAACATTACAACATGACCACCAGCTGCTAGAGCTTTTACAATATCTCCAGAATATTTAATACCACCATCTGCAATAATGGATTTGCCCATTTCACGAGCAACTGTTGCACAATCATAAATTGCTGTAATTTGTGGTACGCCAACACCTGCAACAACACGTGTTGTACAAATAGAACCTGGCCCGATACCAACTTTTACAACATCTGCACCTGCTTCATATAAAGCACGAGTTGCTTCGCCTGTAGCAACATTTCCGGCAATAATTTCTAATTCCGGATATGCTGCACGAATTTCTTTAATTGTTTCGATAACTCCTTGTGAATGACCATGTGCAGTATCGATTACAACAATATCAACTTGTGCTTCAACAAGTTTTTCAATTCGTTGCATTGTATCCTTTGAAACACCAACAGCTGCACCAACAAGCAAACGACCAAGACTATCTTTAGCAGCATTTGGGAATTCAATTACTTTTTCAATATCTTTAATAGTAATTAAACCAGTTAATTTACCATTTTCATCTACAATTGGGAGTTTTTCAATTTTGTATTGTTGAAGAATTTTTTCTGCTTCCTCTAAAGTTGTTCCAACAGGAGCCGTAATTAACTCTTCTTTCGTCATTACATCTTCAATTTTTAATGAGTAGTCAGAAATAAAACGTAGGTCACGGTTCGTAATAATTCCTACTAATGTTTGCTCTTCCTCATTATTTACAATTGGGACACCCGAAATGCGATATTTTCCCATTAAATGTTCAGCATCAAAAACTTGATGCGTTGGTGTTAAGAAAAATGGATTCGTAATTACACCATTCTCAGATCGCTTAACCTTTTCAACTTCTTCAGCTTGTTCTTCAATGCTCATGTTTTTATGGATAATACCGATTCCACCTTGTCGAGCCATTGCAATAGCCATTTTTGACTCAGTTACAGTATCCATACCTGCACTAATGATTGGAATGTTTAATTTAATTTTTGGAGTTAGTTGTGTAGATAAATCTACAGCCTTCGGTAATACCTCTGAGTGCGCTGGTACTAATAAAACATCATCAAATGTTAAGCCTTCTTTGGCAAATTTCGTTTCCCACATTTCGTAAATGCCTCCTAGTTCTTAAAGAATATTAATTGTAAGATTATCAACATGAAATGTAAGTGTCAAGATTCTTAGAAAAGAAAGATAATTCCGACTATTAATTTCAAAATTTCTCTATTAAAAATCTCAATTAAATTCTATTTATTGATTTCTTTATCTAAAAAAATTATTAAAAGTAGTAAAAACATAATCGATGTTCGTTTTTTTAATATTTAATAATATTTAGCTTTTCCCAGAGCCTTAATGATTATTTAAAAAAATTTTTTATAATTAATTCTTAAGCTTTTTCAATATATTTCCCATTGATTAATTAGTTGTTCAAGAAAAGTTGGGTGAAACATGGTCACCCGAACAGATTGTCGGGCGTTTATATCAGGGCAAGCTAAGTTTTAAAAGTATCTACCGCTGGATTTATAACGGTTTACTTGAAGTTCCACTTACT
>JAEXYZ010000116.1 GCA_023405135.1 Bacillota bacterium
ACCCGTCCGCCGCTAACTTAAAAGGAGCAAGCTCCTTTTAAGTCCGCTCGACTTGCATGTATTAGGCACGCCGCCAGCGTTCGTCCTGAGCCAGGATCAAACTCTCCATAAAAGAAAATTTGATAAAAGCTCAAATTAATTGCTGGCATCATTTTTGATGTCCAAAATTGTGTTTCGTTCACTGACAAGGGTCAGTTACTGAAAACTTTATTTCATTAACGTTTTGTTGTTCAGTTTTCAAGGTTCATATCCAGTTGCCATTCATAACAGCAACTTTTATATTATATCACTATAGTACTTCGTTAGTCAACACCTTTTCGAAAATGTTTTAAACAGTATCTAAGTGACAGGTTTTTATTATATCGCCATAACTTTAAAATGTCAATTCCTTTTAATTCATTCTTTATTTAAGTAAAATTAACATATAATCATTTAGCGACAGCTCAATAATAATATCATCATATTAACCAAAGTGTCAACAAAAATAATTAATCTTTTTCGTCCTATATATTCCTATTTATATTGAACAATTATTAATATAAAAGAACAGAGATTCACCTTAAGGTAGAAGGGAAACTCTGTTCACTCATTTAACTCTATCTTTAACTCCAATCTTCCACTCACTCTCTATTTACTAAACTAATAATAGAAACTTATTTATGAAACTATTATAGTTTATAGTTGTTCAAAATCATTTTCACTAGATAACCAAGTAGTTACTTCACTTAGATCTTTTCGTTTTCCTGCTGGAACATCTCGTTTAGGGTGTCCAAAATAAAGAAACCCTAGTATTTCACCTTTTTCAGAAATTTTAAAGAGCTCTTTCATTAATGGGTCATAGGCTGGCTTACCAGTTCTCCAATAACCACCTAACCCTAATCCATGGGCAGCTAACAGCATATTTTGTATAGCTGCATATACTGCACCATATTCTTCTTGAAGAATTGCTTTTGGATTATCACTCGGTTCAACTGCTACTGTAATAATCAAGGGAGCTCGAAAAGACTTTTCACGGATTTTCACAAGCTTCTTTTGATTTGCTTCACTTGAAGGATCATCCATATGTTTCGCTTCAATTTTAGCAAGCGTTTCCCCTAATCGTAAGCGACTATCGCCCGTTAAGACAAAAAATTTCCAAGGCTCAGTTCTATAATGGCTAGGTGCCCACGTACCTGCTTCTAAAATCTTATCGATTAATTCTTTAGAAACAGGTTCATCCGAAACCAATCCAATACTTCTTCTCGTTTTAATTGCATGTAAAACATCCATATTACACACCCCCATTTAATGAATAAATGACCTTTCCATATTTTAGAATAAGTTGCGATGGAAAATGCATTCTAACTTATTATTTATTTAAAAATACTTGTACTGTGCATAGGCTGAACTCTTGATTTTGGATCAGTATAATTTTTTGCATAGTTAACAGCTACAGGAGCTTCCCCTAAGCCAACTGCAATCAATTTTACTTTTCCTTCATAAGTAGCTATATCACCTGCTGCATAAATTCCTTCTATATTAGTCTCCATTTTAGAATTGACGATGATTGAATTTTTTTCCATATTGAGACCCCAATTTTTAATTGGTCCAAGTGATGTGATGTTACCGTAGTTTACAATGACATGATCTACTTCGATAATTTCTTCTGCTCCATCTTTTGACACAATAACGACCTTCTCAATCCGTTCATTATTACCGATAAGCTCTTTCACCGCATAAGGAATTTTCACTTGCACCTTTGAATTGTATAATTTATCTACACTACTTTCATGCGCTTTAAACTCTGCTCTTCTATGACAAAGTGTTACTTCCTCTGCTATATCACTTAACATTAATGTCCAATCTAACGCTGAGTCTCCGCCACCGCAAACTAATACTTTTGAATCTTTAAAATCGTTAATATTTTTCACCGAATAATGCAGGTTTTTATTTTCGTATTGTTCCGCATTTTCAAGAGATAATTTCCTTGGCTGAAATGCTCCAATACCGCTTGTTATTAAAAGCGTTTTTGTTAGATGTTCTCCCTTATTTGTTGTTAGCTTAAAAATATCATTTATTTTTTCAAGCTCTAGAACCGTTTCGTATAAGCATACTTCTGGTTTAACATACATTGCCTGATCTACAAGGTTAGCTATTAAATCTTTTCCTAAAATTTTTGGAAATCCACCCACATCGTAAATATATTTATCCGGATAAAGTTCAGCAACCTGCCCACCTAATTGTCCTAAGCTATCAATAATTTTCACACTCATATTTCGCATGCCAGCATAAAACGTAGAAAATAAACCTGTTGGCCCACCACCGATAATTGTTATATCAAATACTTTTTGAGTATCCATAAGCTCTCCTCAATCATTAGAAAATTTTTCAAAACGAAATATCATCTATTTAAGCAAAAACAGCTAATTCTTCTTCAATATGTGCTTAATCTTTTCTACACATTCCTCTATTGTTTTAGCAAAAATTCTTTTACCGTTTACAATTGCGTAGGGTCTTTTTCCACACATACCACAGAAGGATAGGCAATCATTTTCTAAAACCGCAACTTCAGGAAACTGCCCCTCTAATAGTTCCTCTATATCAATTTCGATAATTAGACTGCCATTACATATTTCAACAACAATAATTCCCATAATTTAAATACTTTCTAACCTGTTTTCTATTCCATCAAAATTTCATGCTAAAAAATCCAACTTTTATTAAAAATACGAAGATTAGAAAACAACTTCTTTTTATACTAAAAGGTATAAAAATAACTTAACTAAATTACATCATATTTAAAATGCAAAATCAATTTATTTGTTCTATTACTCTAAAGACAATCAACTCACTAAACAAACAACCGTTTCCCGATGAATTGAAAAACGGTTGGCTTATTATTTCAGTACAATCGACTCCGTATTTGCATCTTTTTGGATTGTTAAAACAGAAGATAAAAGTTTTTGTGTATATGAATGCTTTGGTTTTTCAAATATTTCTTTTGTATCTCCAACTTCTACTAATTCTCCTTTAAACATAACCGCCACTCTTTGACACATATAACGAATTACGGACATGTTGTGAGAAATAAATAGGTAGGTTAAATTTCTCTCCTTCTGTAATTCCTTCAATAAATTCAATACTTGCGCTTGTACGGATACATCTAATGCAGAGGTTGGTTCATCAAGTACAATAAATGTAGGATCAGTAATTAATGCCCGCGCAATGGCAACTCTCTGTCTCTGACCACCGCTAAATTCGTGAGGATAACGGTCTAGATGCTCTTCCTTCAAACCAACCCGTTTTATTAATTGAAGCAACCTTTCTCTACTTCCCTTATCTTTTCGTTCTGATTTCGAAAGAGCTAACAACGGTTCTAAAATTATATTTTTCACACTCATTCTAGGATCAAGTGAACTTTGCGGATCTTGAAATACCGTTTGAATTTCACCAGCTCTAACTCGATTATATTTATGTTTGTTCCAAAGAGGCTGTCCTTTATAGACAATACTTCCTTTTGTAGGAGCTTCTAAACCAATGATCATTTTGCCTAACGTACTTTTCCCTGATCCAGATTTACCAACAATGCCTAAAATTTCACCTTCATTAATAGTGAAAGTTGTTGATTTCACTGCAGTCATACTTACTTTTCCGTATTATATTTTTTTTCAATTTGCGAAATTTCAATCATACAATCACCTTTTCTAACCAGCAGGATACTTGCTGATTATCCTCGCCATCTTTAAATTCAGGATGCTCTTCTTTACAAATATCCATGACATAATGACATCGGTCAGAAAATGCACATCCTTTTGGTCTTTTAAGAAGGTTCGGCGGTTCACCTTCAATTGCTTGCAATGGTTCATGTGGTTCGACCGAATCTGGTAAAGCATTTAAAAGTGATTTAGTATATGGATGTATTGGATGATTTAAAACGTCTTTCGTACTTCCACTCTCTCTACTTCACCTGCACCAACCCTCTTCAAAACTTAAAAAGTCCCCACCTAAGTGAGAACTTAAATAATTAAAAATCATATTTAGCTTCTTTTTCTTCTCTTAGCCTTGTAAAAGTTTCAGTTAATAAAATTGTATCTTCTACTAGACGTTCAATCCTAAAGAAAACATCATCGTTCACGATTTGTTTATTGTGGAAATCCTTCTCTTCAATAAAGACATAACTTTGGACAATTTGCCCCTTCATATAAGAAAGAATTGGTTTTAATTGTTGTTCAACTACTAAATAATGCTTTGCTGATCCTGCTGTTACAAGCATACTAATCACTTTATCTCGCAATGCATTTACTGGAAGTAAATCGAAAATATTTTTTAAAGTAGCTGGAATAGATGCTTGGAAAATGGGAGTTCCAATGATAATGGCATTAGCTTCCATGATTGTTTTTGTAACAAAGCCTGTATCCCCTTCATACTCCAAGTAATTTCGTCCATCACTAAATTGAAGCTCATAGTCTGCTAAATCCAAGAGAGTGAATTCAGCATCAGGATATTTCTCCGTGATTTCCTTTGCTACGTAGTTCATTGCCGTTCTAGTTTTGGATCCTACGATAGAACCGGAAATTCCAACGATTTTCATATAACTGCCTCCTATTTTTTGGCTGTATATTTTCTGATAGCTGGCAAAATTTCATTGCCGATTATTTCAACATTTTTCATTAACCGATCAAAGGGCATCCCACCAAAATCCATCTGTGCAAGATAACGTTGATGTCCCCAAAGTTCATGTTGATACAGAATCTTCTCGATAATTTCTTGTGGGCTACCTACATTTATTACGCTGCGTTTGTCTGCACCTTGGGCAAATGCTTGTTTAGGAAAACCTTGCCCGTTCGTCAACTTCATTCCTTCATTAATATATGGATACATTTCACGCATTGCATCTTGAGAATTTTCCGCAGCAAAGAAAAATCCTGTTGTTCCTACTGGTAATTGTGCAGAATCGAAACCACTGCGCTCTGCAACTTCTCGATATGCATCAATTGTATTTTTAAAAGCACTTGCAGGACCACCTAATGCTGCCAACATCATTGGAACACCAGCATAACCAGCTTTCATCGCACTTGCAGGTGTACCGCCAACTCCACGCCAAATTGGTAATGAGCCATTTTTAGGTCGAGGTAAAACTTTCGCATTCTTTAATGGTTGACGAAACTCACCGCTCCAATTTACTATTTCTTCTTCATTAATTTTTAGTAATAAATCAAATCTTTCCTCAAATAACGCTTCATAATCTCGAAGATTGTAGCCTAATAATTCATAAAGTCCAATACGGGATGCACGGCCACAAATAATCTCCGCGCGGCCATTAGAAATAAGATCTATTGTTGCAAAATCTTCGTACACTCGTACCGGATCTGACGTACTAATTATTGTTGATGTACTTCCAATTTTAATGTTTTCTGTAGCTTGAGCAATGGCTGATAAAACAACTGAATGGGCCTGAGTTGCAAAATACTCCTGATGACTTTCACCAACACCAAAAAAGTCGAGGCCAGCTTGATCTGCAAGTTTCGCCAATTCAATAATTTCATTTATACGTTGTTTTGCTGAAATACGTTCTCCAGTATGAGGATCCGGGATATGATCTCCTAAAGTGAACAGACCAAACTCCAGTCCTTTACTTGGATCAATTCGATATTTTTCCATTATAATTTACCAACCTTTTATTAAATTTGTTTTAACTAACAAAGAATAGTATGAGTAATAATTTTTCTCTGAATTGTTTTAAAACATAAAATTCTGCGTAACAAAACTCTACTATTCTATTCACATAACATTTTATACTTTTTAATATATTAAGTATATTTATATAATAAAATATGGAATTTCTAAAATCAATTTATTTGTTTACGACTCGATTCATCACATAAAAAAATCCCTCATGATTTTTAAAATTATATATAATTTAACTACTAGCCTGTTGTTCCACAATCTTTTCCCAGACTCCTTTAATTTCAACACCTGTTGCTATTCAACTAAATCACCACAACACTTTCCGAAGTATTAATAAAACTAGTTATTAACATTAAATTCTGAATTTAATTAGCTTGCTATTTGTTTCAAATCTCTAAGAAATAACATTGTGAATTTAGACAAAAGTTATTTTAAAAAAAGACTTTATGTATAATAATGTTCATATTCTAATTTTTGAGATAGAATTTTCATATAGTATGCCATCATTAAGAATTCTCATCTCCTGACACTTCACTTTTCTTCATACTATTATCATCACCCTCCTTTTTCTTCTTATTATTGGCAAATGGTATCCCCTTACCATTAATAACTGTCCAAGTAATAATAGGAGCTAAAATGTTAAAGGCTAAAACAATGATAACTATTGACCAAATTAACCATTTTGCATTTAAAATATTTACATATATCCATGAATGATATAAATCCATCTCATTCCCTCCTAATAAAGCCTCTGTTAATATTTTTACCAATTTATACTTTTCCAAACTTTCCATAATAAATAAAAAAAGACATAGTTTCTGAATAATTTAGTTATTTTTTGGCAATAAATTAAAGAACTATGTAGATTTTCACAGCAAGGGGGCTTCATAATGTCTACCTTAGAAGAAGAATTAAAAAAAACATTTACGAGTAGTATCGATGAAAATATAAAAGTAATAGATAACATATTTTCTAAAAATATAGATGTCATAAAACGTGAATTTTCTTTTCATGAAGATAAAAATATACCTGCTGTTTCTTTTTATACTGACGGACTTGTGAACACCCAAGTAGTTGAGGATACGATTAAAGCATTAACTTTATATAGAGGAAGTAATAATTCCAATCAGGAAGTGCACTTTTCGGGAACACAGATGATTGAATATATTAAGAAAAACGTAATGATTAATTCATCTGTACAGTTAATTGATACTTTCGAAAAGGCGATTAATGGTATTTTGGTCGGAGATACGATTTTACTTTTTGACGGTAGTAATCACGGATTTATTATCCCTAGTAGGGGTTGGGACGCACGATCTGTAGATGAACCACAAACCGAGCAAGTAGTCAGAGGTCCACGAGATGGTTTTACAGAAAATATTCGAACAAATACTGCACTTTTACGAAGAAGAATACGTGATCCACTACTATGTGTGGAAGGTATGCAAATCGGAAAGAAGAGTAAGACAGATATTAATATTGTTTATCTAGAAGGTACTGTAAAAGAAGGTCTTGTTGAAGAAGTAAAAGAACGACTAAAGAAAATAAAAATAGATGCCGTACTTGAAAGTGGGTATATAGAGGAATTAATAAAGGATAGTCCTTGGTCACCATTTACAACGACTCAAAATACAGAAAGGCCAGATAAAGTAGCTGCAGGAATTTTGGAAGGTCGAGTAGCAATATTTGTTGATAACACTCCCTTTGTATTAATCGTCCCTTCTTACTTTTGGGAATTTTTCCAAGCAAGTGATGACTATTATTCTGGATTTTTAGCTGGCTCTTTCTTCCGTATGATTCGTTATATTGCCTTTATACTAAGCCTTACTTTACCTTCTATTTATGTCATGCTAATAAGCTTTCATCAAGAAATGATTCCTACTGAACTAGCTCTAACTATCGCTTCAGGGAGAGAAGTAATTCCCTTTCCAGTTTTACTAGAGGCTTTAATTATGGAAATAGCATTTGAATTAATGAGAGAGGCTGGGCTACGAATGCCAAAGCCAGTTGGGCAAGCCGTTAGTATTGTTGGTTCTCTTGTTATTGGGCAAGCAGCCGTTCAAGCTGGTATTGTTTCACCATTTATGGTCATTCTCGTAGCAATCACAGGAATTGCATCCTTTGCCATCCCGAATTATTCTGCTTCATTTTCGATTCGTTTAATTCGATTTCCTTTATTAATTGCTTCCGGTACGTTAGGGTTAATGGGCTTTTCAGCTGTATTTACTCTTCTGGCTGTTCACGCTCTATCTATTCGTTCATTTGGTGAACCTTACCTTGCTCCAGCTACACCTTTTCAACCTACTGATCAAAAGGATATTGTTGTAAGATTTCCTTGGTGGAAAATGGATAAACAGCCAAAGCTAGCGGAGGGCACTGAAAAGCGTGAAGAAAACAATACAATGCCAGAACCACCTGAACAAAACCCTGAATCGAATAAAAATAAAAGGAGTAAACAAAGATTAAGAAGGAGCTCTAATGATGAATCATAATTGGAAATTCTTCCTTATACTTTCTATCTTCGTTTTATTGTTGTCAGGCTGTACAGGTAAAACAGAAATAAATGATTTAGGGTTAGTAATGGCTGTTGGAATTGATAAAGGTGAAAAAGAAGGAACGATACAAATTACAGCACAAATTGTACGCCCTGCAGACGCGAGGGGCCAAACAGGAGCACCATCCGGTCAAACCGGTGAAGCTATTTGGTCAACAACTGCATCTGGTGATTCTATTTTTTCTGCTATTCGTCACCTAGGTAGACATTCATCTAGAAGAATATACTGGGCACATAACTATATCATTGTTATTAATGAAGAATTGGCAAAAGAGGGAATTGCTGATATTATCGATTTTTTCACAAGAAACCATCAGCTTAGAATGCGAACATTAGTTGCTGTTACACCGGATCCTGCAAGTGAACTTGTATCTACAATTACAGGTATAGAGGTTGTCCCAGGACAAGCAATTGATGATCTTTTTTTATATAGTACGATTTCTGCAGCTGCACCAAGAACAGAAATTCTCGACTTACAAAAGGCCTATTTAAGTAAAAGTACAGAGCCAGTTTTAGCAAGATTATCATTGAACGAGCATGGTATTCCAAATAAAGAACCTACTGACAAACCAAGTATCAAGCAGGTTGAATTAGATGGGGCAGGTGTTTTTAAAAATGACAAACTTATAGGGACCATTAGTGCAGAGGATACAATGGGATTATTATTTTTCCTTGAAAATGCAAAATCCAGTGCAGTTGTAACACATTGCCCTGCTAATCCCGAAAAATCAATGACTGTAGAGCTAAAAAATGAAAAATTCAATGTTGTACCAACTTATGAAAATAATCAAGTTGGATTTGATGTTAAATTAAACACAGTTGTTCAGTTAGTAGAAGCAGGATGCCCATTTTCTATTAAGGATGAACAGCAAGTGAAAAAACTTGAAGAACAACTTGAAGAAAACTTAAAGGGAAAAATTGAAAAGGTTGTGAAACTTGCTCAGGAGGAATATAAGGTAGATATTCTTGAGATGGGAAATATCTTTAATAATCGTTATCCTGCCGAGTGGAAAAAAATCGCTCAAAATTGGGAAACTGAGTTTACGAAAGCAAAGGTGACAACAAAGGTAGATGTTCAAATAACTAGTTCCGCCTTATTATACCAACCTACTCAATCCGGAAAGACAAATGAGGGTAAACAATGAAGGTTCAAATTACGAATGGTATGCTTATGGCAATCATTATAAATACAGTCTACGCTAAAGCAATTGGGCTAACACAGGGAACTATGGCAAGAGAAGTTGGTAGTGATATTTGGATTTCCACTATAATTGCAACATTATTCAGTGTTATTATTGTTTGGTTAACTGTAATGGTAATACGTCGCTATCCTTCTGGAGACATTATGGATCAAAGTAAAGTATTGTTAGGTACTTGGTTTAGTAAGTTTATCAGCCTAATTTTGTTTATCTTTTTCTTAGGTTCTTATGGTGCTATTATGATAACTTACGTATATCATCTAATGGACTACTTTTTACCAGAAACCCCTGTTTATCTATTTATAATTATTGCCCTTATTGTCGGTTGCTACGGGGCTTACTTCGGTATTGAAGTAATTGGAAGAATGGCTTTAATCGGTGTATTTTCAGTATTAGCATTAAATATCCTTCTTATGTTAGGCTCAATTAGCAAATTTGATATTCGAGAATTGCTCCCCACTTTCCAATTTGGTGTAACCGACACTGTATGGGCAAGTAGACACCATGTAGCAGACTGGGCAATGGTAACAATGACTGTGGCGGTTATTTTACCTTATGTTAGAAGTCAGATGGAGTGGGGAAGATCTAACATAGCAGCTTTACTTTTTGGTGGTACTTTCGTAGTCATGTGGCCAATACTAGAAGTTGGTGTTTTAAGTCCAGAAGTTACCGCGCAATATATCGTCTCTTGTATGCAAATGGCGAGAAGTGCTCAAATTGGACAGTTTATTCATCGCTATGAAATGATAATGATTGCTTTTTTTGCTATATCGATTCTTACTCAAATTATGATGTGTTTTCTTTGTGCAGCAACAACCGCATCAAAACTTTTTGGCTTAAAGGATTATCGACCGATGATACTTCCAGCTGCATTACTCTTAAGCTGTTATGGGTTTTGGATTGTATATGATCATCAAAAAGCAATGGAATTTTTAGAAACAACATGGGTTACAGTATCTTTACCAATAGCATTAGGTATTCCAGTTTTACTTTTAATTTTAGGTAGCTTTATGAAAAAGAAATTGAAGGATGCTAACTTAAAAGAAAAAAGTAAAAACAATAAAGAGAATAATAGCAATAATGATAATTCTCATAATAATAAAGATACCAAAAGCAATAATAACGATAATGATACTAACAATGCAACTTCTAATTAAGATAACGACTATCGTTTTAACATCTAAATATATTTCTCCCTTTTATAGTTATTAATAAAACTCACCTCAACAAATAAATTATTATATGTTGAGGTGAGTTTTTTATTCTTGATTAATTTTTAAGTCTTTAAAGGAGAATTCAGTTGCAGCTTTATCTTTCGTAACGATCGAAACATCAATTTGAGATGATTTACTTGCTAATTCAAATGGTAATACATGAGTAGCCCATTCTTGTGTTAATTCAACATCCATTGATTTTTCTTTTATAAAGCGACCTCTAGGATCTGTTTCTGAAATTTTAATAATTATGGTACCTTCTCCTTTAACAGTAACTTGGAGATTAATTTTCGTACTAGTAAAGGCTTCTGGAGGAGTATAAACAAAACCTTCTTCCGCTTCATATCCTTTTGTTTTTACAATAAATTCTCCTGTACCTAAATCTTGAACAGCAGCTGCCCCAACTCCAAAATACGGTATTCCTGGTTTATCTTCTGCTGCTAATGAATGTGTTTGCAACGCCAAAAATAGTAATAAAATAGTGAAGATTGTTAATAATTTTTTCATTATTTATTCACCTACTCATTTGTATTTTCTGTTAGCATATAGTCCATTGCTCTCGATAGAAAGGAAGCAAAATGTACACGTTTTACTTCACCTTTAGGATTAAAATTTTCTACCTTTGAAATACCTAAAGTATTTAGTGCTCGAACGGCCTCTCGTGCTTCTTCTTTCGCAGAATTCAAATCAGCTACAGTACCATCTTTCCCGCTAGCGATTTCAACTAAAGATTGACCATTGATTGCTTTTGTTGCACGATCTAATACGAGAGCCATATTCTCACGAGTAATGGTACTAGAAGCATCTAGAGTCCCGTCTTCTTTCCCTTCGAATACCCTTGCCGACTTTACTACAGCGGCATATTGTAATAACTCTTTGTCTTTTGTTTGCAATGACAGATCCTTAAAGTATTGTGTTGTCTCCCAATCTGTTGGTACGTTTGCGATTCCATCGTTTACTAACAATCGCCCTAACATTTTAACAACTTGTCCACGAGTAATTGCGTCAGTAGGAGCAAATGTAGTTTCTGTTTTTCCATTAATAATATTTTTATCAACTAAGGTTAAAATTTCGTTTTGCGTAGCATCATCAAAAGTAGTAATGTCTACAAATGGGTTTGGATTTTTAACTTTTAGTGTTTGACCTGTATAGATTGCATCAGACGTTAGACTGTTTAATTCTTTTAATTCATTTATTGTCATTTTATATTCTGTAGCGATTTTCCATAACGTATCCCCTGATCTAACTGTATAAGAAATTGGAGGATTCGTCTGAACAACCGGTACTCCATTATGTGCCATCCAAGAACTATAGGATTTCCAAATGGAGGAGCTCTCTTGCCCTAAACTCCAGCTTCCAGTCCCTTTAATATTGTATTTATGAACAAGATCAAATTTCGCCTTTATAGAATCATTATTTTCATACCAAATATGATACGTTCCAGGAGTTAAAGTTTTTCCTCCTACTGTCGTCGTTGGATCTCCAGCTTTAATGGTAATCGTTGCTTTCGGAGATTTAGCTACAGGATCAAAAATTATTTTCGAGTCATACTTTGCTAGTAATTCGTCTACCTTGACATTTGATATCCCTGCTCCACCTTCACTAGCTGGTGCTCCTTCCTTCCAATAACGCCCGTAAAAGGGAATTCCTAATACTACTTTGTCGGCAGGTACGCCTTGGTTAAGAGCATACTGAATAGAACGTTCTACCCACGGATAACTGGCAACTGGCCCCTCTGGACCTCCGTTATATGATTCGTCATAAGCCATAACCATAAGATAGCTTGAATATTTTTCTAGCGCTTTATAGTCATAAGAACCGTGCCATCCTTTAGTCCATCCATTTGGATTTGCTGCCACTGCTACTGAGACCTCTTTAGTAGACGGTAATTTTGTACGAAGCAGTCTTACAAGATCTGTATAAGCATCTCGGTCAATTTCTGTCGTATTTTCAATATCTACTTGTATTCCATCTAAATTGTTTTTAATGATGAAATCTGCAATTTGGGTAGTTAATTTTTCGCGATTTGCTAACGCCGCTCGTCCAATTGTTCGATCCCAATGGTTACTTAAGAACGGAACAACTTTGATATCGCGCTTATGCATTTCATTTACAAAATAAGAATCAAATTGGCCCGTTATTTTTAAAGATCCATCTGCATTAATATCAAAATAACTAGGCGAAACGAGACTCAAATTCCCTTGTGTCCGATCAATTTGGGTTATATAAGATTGAGTATTTCCGAAATAAAGATAGGTCATATTAAAGTCAACATCATGTGCTTCAGCCTGTTGCATTGGAATAGCAGTGAGTAAAGTAGCACCAGCTACAACTACGATCGTTGCAGTTTTTAATTTCGGATAGTTCTTTTTCACAAAATTAATTGCCGAATTTTTTAAAGTATCAACCTTTTCCAAGACGAATTCCGATCCGAACTCGGTCTCATACGCAGTTTTTGGCACCTTCATATGTAAAATTACTTGTATTTGGCCATTGTCATTTTTTAACTCAACCCTATCGAAGTTATAAGTCAATCGTGAACACCACCTTTATTGTTATTATGGATAAAAATAAAAGAATGATGTACTTGAAAAAATAGGGAATTGATTTTATTTCTCTAACGGCATTATTGTATGATGTCGAATTTATTTAAAGAAAAATCTGTAATCTTTCGAAAATATAGTAGCTAGGTTTGTGAAGTAGCTATTCTAAAATAAATAATTATTACGTTGTTTTTACTCGTTGAAGCTTTCATTAATAAAGATAGTTATTTTTAACTATATTCTTTTGTATAAACAATGCCTTTTTACTGTTTTTTTTTTACAACTTTAACAGTTAATATAAAATGGAGAGTTTTTTTGGTGGAGAAAGCATTCTTTCTTTAACCTTTACTAAAACAAAAGGGATTAGGAGGAACAATTTTGAAAATGAAATATTTATTGTCTATTTTTTCTTTAACTCTACTCGTATTATCGGGGTGTTCATCTGATGAACCTGAAGTCCAAAGTGAAGAGGTTGATCAAACTGACGTTGAAACTAATGAACAGGAGAAAGAGACAAATAAAAGTTCCGAAAAGGATGAAGAAGCTTCTTATGATGAAAACGAATTAATTGAAGCAGTTGAAACCGAACAAGTTTATCCGGAAGTTTCATTCCAAAATATTAACTGGTTCTTCGGAAGTCCAGATCGTCAACCAAATGGTGGTATTTGGGTTTATACATCAGAGACAATTCCATCTGGATACGAAGATACAATTGATTGGGAATCAAATGATATGTTACTTGTTCAAGTAAATGACGCTCAATATATAGATCATGAAATGGAAATTAAAGCGTTACAAATACTTGATGATAATGTTGTAAAGATTGTTGTAACTATTGAGCCTGATGAATATAGCTCTAATAAAGAACCAACAAGAAGATATGCATCTGTAGAAAAAGGTCAGTTAGAAGGTAAAAAGTTCCTAGTAGAAACTGTTGAGGGAGATAAGGTGGATGTTGGCGTTAATGTAAAAACGAGTGAACTTGGTGCTGAACAATAATAAATTAACTTTCTAAAGTGGTCAAACCAGGGTATAGGGTTGACCACTTATTTAATAAAAGATAAGTAAAAATCACTTACACGCTCAAAGACTATATTTGTGATTATCGATTTGTCGAGTAGTTTTTAATTCCCCCATCTTTAATTCTCTAAATTAATTATTCCCCTTCCCCCTCTCCCACTCTTCCAAATAATCATCTAATACATTTTTTAGTTCCCGACCTATACGTGAGTATGCTTCGTCATTTAGATTGGCAAGAGACACGCGGATGGACCATTCTGGTGCTAAAAATCCTTCTCCACCTAATAAAACAATTGATGACTTTTCAGCGAGGCGATATAAAATATCAATTGGTTTATAATTCCTTTTAATATAATCTGTGAAACCTTTTTCATAATGACGATTGCACCAAATTTCCAAATCAATTTCTGTATAATAGTCTGCATCGTTTGGTAACTTTTTCTTTGGTAATCCTAGTCCTTCATACAAGAGATTCATTCTTCGATGTAAAATATCAATTGTTTTTTGTTTATACTCATTATTCGTATCAAGCATAGCAAAAATTGAAAATATGGCCATTTGTACTTGTTGTGGTGTCGATAAGCCCGCCGTGTGTCTCATCGCAACATCTCTACTATCTGCTACAATTCGATCTATAAATTTAAGGGTCTCAGGTTCCCTTGTAAGAGATGCATACCGTTTATTCAAAATTTCTTTTTCTTCTTCCGGTAACTCTTTAATTAATTTATCAAAGATATTTGTTTGGTTTATTGCAATTGTTCCTAACCGCCAACCTGTCACACCAAAATATTTCGAAAATGAATAAACTCCAATTGTATTGAAAGGTAACTCCACCATTAAAGAACGAAACCCTTCAACAAAAGTGCCATACACATCATCTGAAATAATCATAAGATTTGGATTATCTTGTTTTACTATTCGTTTAATTTGTTCTATCGATTCCTTTTTCATCGAAACAGAAGGCGGATTGCTTGGATTAACTAAAAAGAGTGCCTTAATTTCCTTATCCTTTAACTTATTTAGTTCCTCCTCTGGATACTGCCACGTATGGTTTCCTTCATCGTCTAACTCAGTTGCATTAATTTTCACAATGTTGTATGAAATATTAGGCAGCTCTGGAATCTCTATGTACGGTGGGAAAATTGGGACCATCACCGCAATTTTAGATCCTTTAGGTAGTAAATGATTTTTATATAATGTTTCAAATATATAACACATCGCAGCCGATGCCCCTTCAACTGCAAATAAATCAAACGGGCCACATGACGTATCTTGTCCACCTAACTCTTTAATTAAAAAATCATGTACTACTTGTTCAGTTCTAACAAGCATTCGATCCGGATTAGGATAATTATCACCAATGATTCCATCCACTAATTCATAGACCCATATATCTGGTTCAAACTGTTTCGTTTTGATACCATAGTCAATAATTTCTTTCAACAATGGAATTCCAGGAACTTGTTGATTTTCATCCACATATTTGTAGAAGCGTTCCGCGATTCCTATATGACTTGGCATACCAGCTAAATCGCCTTCATCCCAGATCCGTCTAGATTCTGTCACAGCGAATTGTCCAAGTGCAAAAAATGCTTCTCGGGGTGTTGCTGCAATCCAATTCGGATTACCACGACCAGCATCTAGCATTGTTCTAGTAATTCGCATTTTCCCCTTCGCAAGATCAATAAGCTTATCTTTTATTTCAAAGGGACTTAATTTCTCTAACTGACGACTTTCCTTTTTTAGTTCATCCATAAAGATCCTCCTAAACATTGCTATCTTCGTAACAGGAGTATTCCACAATTAAGCATGGAATATAATTTAAGTTGTACATTTCCTTTATAAACGTATTGAATATCCTTAACTTTTAGCTCTAATAATAAAGAAGTACAAAGATATCTATAGAGGTAATCATAGTAAGATTAGTTCATTTTGAAATTCATATGGATGAACGTGGAAAGAGCTAAAATACTTTATGGAGAAGTATTTAGGTGGACATTTTTATAACCTGATAATTAGCTTTCATGGTTCAGGTCTTTTTTTGTTAAATGATGACCAGATTATTTAATTTTTTTAGCATTAAGAACATAGGATTTTTATCTTCTCAGTTAAAATTTCGAGTTTATATTTTAAATGGAAGAAGCAACTATAGAACATTTCCAATCGCCAAAGGAGTATTAGCTACTGATGTCGGGGCATAACTATTTAAGTCGAGACTAAATCAACCAATTAAAGATAAATAACAAAAGACACGGGAGCAATATGAACAGAATTTATAACTACTGAAGAAGAGATGCCCTAAAATAAAAACTTGCAGATAGTGATGTTATACGTTATAATGAAAAACATTGTGAAAACATAAAACGGCGATTAGGTAAGATCTGCTTATTTGCTTTTATATGCTTTCTATTAGTATAAAAATTATGATGGTTGATTTCTTTGTATCGAGTGCAAAGTTGTTAGGTAGCATCTCAAAAACCTTTTAGTAAAAAAAGGGTTTTTAAGGTGCTACCTTTTTTTAATTTCAAATAGGAGGAATGGTTATGGCATTTCATAAACCACAAAAAATTGCAGAATTAACGATAGATACAGGGGTGACGAAGACAAAGCTTCCTTTTTCACATCTATTATTACTTGGGTTTTTAGGGGGAGCATTTATTTCATTGGGCTATTTACTGGATATTCGTGTTATTGGCGATTTGCCTAAAGAATGGGGAAGTCTTGCGAATTTAATCGGAGGTGCAGTATTCCCTGTTGGCCTTATTTTAATTGTCCTTGCTGGGGCAGAACTGATTACGGGAAATATAATGTCAGTATCCATGGCATATTTTGCAAAGAAAGTTACTCTAGGCAATCTCATTCATAATTGGGTTTGGATCACTTTAACAAATTTAATTGGAGCACTTTTTGTAGCTTATTTCTTTGGACATGTGGTTGGTTTAACTGAAACAGGACCATATTTGGATAAAACTGTTGCAATTGCACAATCAAAAGTAGATTCATCGTTCTTACAAACCTTTGTATCGGCGATTGGTTGTAACTGGCTTGTATGTCTAGCGATTTGGTTAGCTTATGGTGCGGATGACTTTATTGGAAAAATTGCCGGCATTTGGTTCCCAATCATGGCGTTTGTTGCTATTGGCTTCCAACACGTTGTTGCAAATATGTTTGTAATACCAGCAGCAATTTTTGCAGGACAGCTTACTTGGATTGATTTTATTGATAACATGATTCCAACCTTCCTTGGAAATGTTGTTGGTGGAGCTATTTTTGTTGGATTGCTTTATTATTATGTTTATTATAAGCAAGCAAATCTAGTTCAAAAACCTCGTAAGAATTCTTAAGAAAACTGATAAATAGATATTTAGAAAATCATCATTATTTTTATAAATGCACAAAAAAGTATACTAGTTCTCTTAAGGCTATTTCAGCTTCTGCTTATTGGAAGTTGGAATAGTCTTTTGTTTTTATTTCTTTAGTAAATTTATTCTTCTGTTCATTGCACAATAAATGTAAACGTCCTGCTCCTACTAAAATGGTAGCAAACTTTAATCTCCCAGTTAGTGAGGATATAAAAAGATTAAAAACAAAAACGCCTGGACAAAATCATCCAAGCGTTATTTAAGATATCTAATATTAAAAAATTGGATTAGCTTATTACTACACTCCCAAAATTATTATTTTACTGCTTTAATAGATTCATTGATAATCATAACCATATCATCCATTTGATTCTTTGTGATTATAAACGGTGGTGCAAACGCAAGAGTATCTTGCCCGTCGTAAATAACAGAACGACAAATGAGTCCTTTTCCAAGGGCTTTTGCAACTATTTTAGGCCCAATTGGTTCAGCAGATTTTGATGTTTTTTCAAGACCAATTGCTCCAAGTAAGCCGATTCCACGAACATTGCCCACGTTTTCATTTTGCTCTTTTATCCACTCAAAACCTTCAAGCATTTGTTTTCCGACTACATTAACATTTTCAATTAAGTTTTCATTCTTAAGAATTTCTAAGTTTTTAAGTGCAACAGCAGCTGCAGTTGGATGACCACTATACGTATATCCATGCCAAAAGTTACCTGAAGTTTTTTCAATGAGTTCCTTATGAAGTCTCTCTGAAATAATCATTCCACCTAGTGGAGCATATCCACTTGTTACACCTTTTGCCATCGTAATAATATCAGGGATAACGCCAAACTGTTCGATACCGAAATTCGTTCCGAGACGACCAAACCCACAAATAACTTCATCTGAAATAAACAAGATATTATTTTCATCACAAATTTTCCGAACTTCTTGAAAATATCCATCTGGAGGAAGATTTACACCACCGGAACCTTGAACAGGCTCTGAAATAAATGCCGCAATGGTATCAGCACCCTCTTTTTCAATCATTTCTTTCAGTGAATCTACTGAACTATCAACGTAGTGGAAATCTGGAGCGATTGACGTCGTAAACGTATGGAATTGCTCAATTCCCGTTGCACTTGTTGCTCCCATCGCAACACCATGATAAGAAAGTTTTCTAGATATTATTTTCTTTTTTTCTGGCTGACCTTTAATTTTCCAATAATGACGGACTGTTTTAAATGCGGTATCATTAGATTCCGATCCACCAGAAGTAAAGAATGTGGCATTTAAATCACCCGGAGTCCATTGTGCAATCTCAGCAGCTAGTCTTATTACAGGTTCATGACTCCAGTTATTAAAAATTGAAGTGAATGCAAGTTTTTCCATTTGTTCTTTTGCAACTTCTGCAAGTTCTTTACGCCCGTGTCCAATGTTTACATTCCAAAGAGAAGAAAGACTATCGATCAACTTTCTTCCATCCAAATCTTTCAAATAGATTCCGTCACCTTCAGTGAAAATAAATGTTGGACCATCCTCTTGTAGCTGTTTCATACTAGATGTTGGATGAATTAAATACTTTTTATCTAACTCCACTAACTCAGCTTTTAAACTCTGTTTTGATGCCATTGACATATATTTACTCCTCCTAAAAAATTATTTATAGCATTTTCACAAACTGCTTTCATCTCAAAGTCAAAACATTTCCAACTAAATCTCGGGCTTCATTAAATAAATCACATTGTCAAAATTAAACTATAATCTTCTGCATCCTCTATCATTAATCAATTATTGAACTATTATCATCAGCAAGCAGTTTACCCTCTACATATTCAATATGGATGCGAATCTTTTGATCGATTAATTTAGGGTTCTTCGTCAATAAAGTATCAAATAATTCCTTTTGCTCTTCGTAAAATGATTGATGATTTGAATAGTATTTATCAAGATTAACGAGAAAAGTTCTTATTTGAACTTGAATAGATTCATATAACCTAATAACTCGAGAATTTTCTGACAAGTTTACAATATAACTATGAAACTTCATGTCTAAATCAAATAACTTTTTCCAATTTTTATTAATTGAATTGATACGCATATCTTCTAGAATGGATTCTAATTTCTTAATTTGCTCATCCCCAAGTTTTGGTAGCGCTTTAACAAAAGCATACGATTCTACGATTGTTCGTAGTTCAATTATTTCTCGCCAATCTTTATTAGAAAACTGAGAAATATAGGTGCCTTTTCTTGGTTTACTAACTACCAATTCTTCATATTCAAGAATTTTCAAAGCATCTCTAATTGTACTTCTGCTAACATCGAACTTTTCTGATAAGTCATTTTCGATCAGTCTTTGGCCAAATTCTAGCTCTTTATTCCAAATACTTTTCCTTATTTCATTTGCTACAAGTTCACCTAGTGACTCTTGTTTGATAGAATCATCCATTTTAAATGAACCTCTCCTTCATATTGCCACCCGGTCGATTGTCGACAATTATTAAGAAAAGTTTAATCCTCTTTTTTATTTGTTAATAACCGTTTATCCTAACTGATGGTTTAATATTTTCTCAAACAACCGAATTAATTAAATTAGGTGGTTTTTCACCGTTTAGACCTGCAATAAGATTTTTTGCTGCTAGTTCAGACATTTTTAACTCAGTTTCATATGTTGAAGATCCAATGTGAGGGAGTGTTACAACATTTTTCATTTTTAATAGAGGATTGTCGTGTTCAACAGGTTCCTTTTCAAAAACATCAAGCCCTGCTGCAGCTTCACCATTGTTTAATGCTTCAATAAGATCTTTTTCTATAATCGTTTTTCCCCGGGATCCATTAATAAAAATAGCTGTCTTTTTCATAAGTTGAAATGCCCTTCGACCTATAAGACCTTTTGTTTCTTCCGTTAATGGAGTTATTAGTACAACGAAATCAGACAATGATAATAATTCATCTAAATTACAATAAGTAGCATTATATTTTGCTTCAGCTTCAGGTTTTTTTGTACGGCTATGGTATAAGATATTCATACTAAATCCGAGATTTGCTCGTTGGGCAATTGCCTGTCCGATTCTCCCCATTCCAATAATACCTAATGTTTTATGATGTACATCTATTCCATAATGTTCAGATTCTATGGCTTCATTCCATTGTTTTGATTTAACAAAATAATCTAACTCTGGGATTCGCCTTGCTATAGAAAGTAAGAGAGCAAATACAGTATCAGCAACAGTATCTGTTAAGATATCAGGAGTATTTGTTGCCATAATTCCCCGTTTTGTTAATTCCTCTAAATCTAAATTGTTATAGCCAACTGAAACATTACTTACGATTTTCAAATTAGGTGCATTTTGTAATAAATCTTTATCAACTTCTAATTCCAGTCCAATAATTCCATCTTTTTTTTTTAATAATTTAAAAACTTAACTTAACATCATAATTACGGTTTAATTCTTCTAATACAGGTTTCTCCACTCGATTATAAGCAATAATCCTTTTTTTAATCATGAATTTCCCTCCGTGTTTTCATTATATTGCCGAAAGTCGACAATATGACTACTTTTAAAATATCTTCAAAAGTTGGAAGTCTTAAAAAAGAGTTGCAAAAAGAAAATTAATTAAAAATTCTAATTATTCGAATAATTTGTGTTGCTCGAAATATAAAATGTTATAACTATCGATTCATTATCAAGTTATTATACTTAAATGCAGTTTGCTCTATTAGTTGGATATGAAGGAAGAGCTAGTGAAGAAAGCCTTTTGAAGGAAAACTAAAACTACCTACAAGAAGCAATTTTCAGTTTGAATTTTGTGATCAGGTAGAGCAAAAAATCAATTGAGTCCAGGTAATTGACAAAATTGTAGTACGTATTAAAGAAATAATTGATTTAAGAAATAAAATGATCTTTCCGACTAAAGTTAAAATTTATTAATGAAAAATTATCAACTCTAATTATGTCGACAATCGACTTAATATGTTGGAAAGCTATTTAAGAAAATGAAATTTTCATTCGAGTGACATTCGTAGTAATCCGATAACGTCAACTAAAGATTGTTTCCCCTTTTCCAATAGTTTTAGATTAGTAAATTAATAAAAGAATTATTCCAAGTGCCCTATAGGTGCTGGATGTAATTATATTTTGTCAATCAAACATTCAAGACTCATTGAAAGGGGCGAAGTTACAAAATAGCATAATGGACTTTTACGACGAGAATTAAAAATCTACCTTTTGTTTGGTGAAAGTGTGAGGTTTGGGTGATTTAGAAAGATTTACTCTACCTAGTTTTTGTCTTGATTTTGAAATGAAAGAGATCGATTTGTTGTTTGTTTGAGAAGAGTATACATGAATAAAAAATTTAAAGGAGATATGAATATGTTTAGAAAAAGGTTTTATTTTTTACTTTTAGCTTTTACAGTTTTAACACTAGTAGCATGTTCTGATAATTCAAATTCAACATCAAGTAATGATGCGGATGCTTCAACTAATAGCACAAGTGGTGGAGAAAAAATAACAATTCACGCTGCTCATGTTGTCTCTACAGAAACTACTCAACATAAAGCATTTTTGGAATTTAAGAGGCTTGTTGAAGAAAGATCAAATGGAAGAATAGAAGTAGAAATTTATCCTGATGGGCAGCTAGGTGGAGAAAGAGAAATGATAGAAAGTACTCAAGCCGGAAGTATTCAAATGTCTTCTCCATCAATTGGAGTACTTGCAAACTTCTCTTCAGCATTACAAATCTTTGACTTCCCATTTATTTTTAAAGATACAGAGACAGCACATAAAGTTGTAGATGGGGAATTTGGTCAAGAATTATTGAAAGGATTAGAGGAAAGCGGGCTTGTTGGATTGAATTATGGTGAGCTTGGTTATAGACACTTATCCAATAATAAAGGGGAAATCGTTAGTCCAGAGGATGTCGATGGGCTAAAAATTCGTACGATGGAAGTTCCTATGCATATCGCATTTTGGAAAGAGATAGGAGCAAATCCAACACCTTTAGCTTTTACTGAAGTATTTACAAGCTTATCTCAAGGAGTGGTAGATGGCGTTGAAAACGTTCTTGGACTTATCCATTCAGGGAAATTCCACGAAGTTAGTAATTATATAACAACAACAGGCCATATTTACGATCCTGAAATATATATCATGAACAAAGATTTCTTTACTAGCCTTTCTGAAGAAGATCAAGAGATTATCCAAACTTCTATAAATGATACCGTTACGTATTTAAGAGATTTAAATAGTAATCTAGACGCAGAACTAAGAGTTATGCTTGAGGAAGAAGGTGCTATCTTTAGAGACCTTTCTGAAGAAGAGTATAATGCTTGGATCGAGGCTTCCATACCATTTTATCAAAAGCATGCAGATGAAGTTGATAAAGAAAAGTTAATCCAACTACTTGAAGCTGCTGGAAATGATAAATTCCTGGACGCAATAAAGTAGCAACGAATTAAAATTAGCTCCTAGAACTAAGTGACTATATTATTACTTAGTCACAAAATTCTGGGTGCAATTTATACGTGTAAAGGTAGGCGAATTTAATGAAGCTTTATAAACATTTGGATGACCGTATTGAAATATATTTATCAGCAAGTTTATTAATATTTTTTTCATTATTATGTATTTTACAAGTTATCATGCGTTACATCTTTAATGCATCTTTGACATGGTCAGAGGAATTATCAAGATATGCATTTGTTTGGTTCGTATACACTAGTGCAGCATATGCAGTAAAATACCAGCGACATGTAAAATTTAACTTTTTAGTTAATTTACTTCATAAAATTTCACCAGTTTATAGTCAAATCCTCAAAATAATTGCTCTATTATGTTGGATAAGTTTTCTAATATTTGTAGATTACTATAGTTTTCAAACCGTGATTAATCAATTCAAGATGGGACAGGTATCACCTGCCAACCAAATTCCAATGTATATTGTATATCTCGGTTTGCCAATAGGAGCCTTATTAATGACATTTAGAGTTACCCAACATATTATAACCAGCTTTAAGGAATTTAAAAGCTTAGATCAAAGCCACTAATCTTAAGGGGGTGTGGGCATGGCTACTCTAATTTTATTCGGAAGTTTTATAATTTTAATGATACTTAGCGTACCTATTGCTTTTGCACTTGGTATCTCTTCTGTTTTAACTTTGCTCATCACAGAAAAAATGCCTTTGCAGTTTATAGCACAAGGATTGTTTACTACAGTCGATTCTTACGCCTTAATGGCTGTACCATTATTTGTTTTTGCAGGATTAATTATGGAACATGGGGGGCTTTCTAGACGACTGATAGATGTTGCAAAATCATTTGTTGGTCACTATACTGGGGGACTTGCCGGAGTTGCAATTTTAGCTTGTACCGTTTTTGCAGCATTAAGCGGCTCTGGTCCAGCAACGGTCGCAGCTATCGGAGGAATTATGATTCCAGCAATGGTAAAAGAAAAATACGACGCAGGTTTTAGTTCGGCAGTAGTTGCTTCAGCTGGGACACTAGGAATTATTATTCCACCAAGTATTCCTTTAATTATTTATGGTATCACTACGAATACATCTATTGGCGATTTATTTATTGCAGGTGTCATACCTGGTTTATTTATTGCTGCCTTACTTTGGATGTTGAGTTATATTATTTCAAAAAAGAAGGGTTTTATAAGATCAGGGGAAAAAGCTACTTGGAAAGATCGCCTAAAATATATAAATGAAGCAAAATGGACACTTTTAATGCCAATTGTTGTACTCGGTGGTATTTACGGAGGAATATTTACTCCAACAGAAGCAGCGGGTATTGCAGTAGCTTATAGTGCTTTTTTAGGGATTTTTGTTTATAAGGAAATAAAATGGTTAGATTCTATTGAATTATTTAAACAAACAACTTTAATTTCCGGTATAATACTTATTATTATTGCGACAGCTTCTACTTACGGAAGAATTCTTACAATTGAGAAAATCCCTATATTAATTGCGGATTTTTTAACATCTCTCCCTGTCGAGTCATGGGTTATTCTTTGTGCAATCGTTGTCCTACTTGTATTTATCGGTATGTTTATGGAAACGTTAGCAGGAATTATTTTATTAGCCCCTATTTTAGTACCTGTTGTAACAGAATTAGGCATGCATCCAGTACACTTTGGGATTATCATGATCTTAGCAGCAGAAATTGGTTTTTTAACACCACCAGTTGGAGATAATCTAAACGTTGCTAGTGCTATTAGTGGATTAACTTTGGAACAAGTCGCTAAAGCAACTCTTCCATTTACAATTGCCTTAATTATATTGTTATTTATCTTTATGTTTGCAGAGCCATTTATTATGTTTTTACCTGATTTAATAGGAGGAACAGGTGGTTAAACTGCGCAAATTATAATAATTGTATTATCAATGTGGAAGAATTTCTTGTGACAATGAGGTTATCCGAAAGTTTTTTAATTCAGAAATTTTCAACCTTAAAAGATTATAATTTTCTCTTGTCCAAAGAGCGGCTAGACTAATATACTGTAGCCTGTTAACGATACACCCAGCATACTTACCTACAATTTCTATTTAACGATTTATTTTTACATCCATACTCTTTCAATCTTTTTTCGCCAAATTAACGGTGTAAAAATTTAGAGTATTGGTGTTACTTTGATTGTACTAACCCTAATATCATCTTCAAGTTCAGAGCCATAATATCCAGATTAAACAGTAACAAAATTAAAAAGACAGGAAGTTTAATTATCCTGTCTTAACTCTTTTCATTATAAAATTTAATTTTTTTCGTACTTAGAATAGATACCGGTGGTCGGGGTCGAAATAACGGTCAAACCCTTGATACAGTAAGGTTCAGTAAGTGCAATGTGTAGAATTTGTGTAGAATTTTTCATTTTCAATTAGGACTCTCTCCTAAAGTTGATTTCAATGATTCCTTAATATAATATAAAGATAAGATGTAGTTGCTGGTAACAGCTACATCCTGATAGTCACCCGCATGAAGAGCATATGGATGAGGAAGTAATCACTCGGTCAGTCGGTCATAGCTAGGGGTGATTACTTTTTTATTCTAAGGAAAATGGGCGTTAATACAGTTCGAGGTAAACCGTTCCTCAAACTACTAATCTTGTCCTAAACAGCACTTTAGATTATTGAATCGCTGAAATACTGTAGCTGCTTGTTGACGAGTAAATGCACCTGCTGGATTACTCCCATCAAATAAGCCTTTCTCTTTTGCCCACTTCCAAGCATCTTTATGTGACGAAGCTACATTATCTCCTTTGGCGTCTGCCTTTTCTGCTTTTAACTTATCGATTTCCTTTTGTTGCTCTTCAATTAATTTTTTCAGTTCATTGTATTGACTCACTGTTAATTCCCCCTTATCTATTTTAATAGAAGAAACTCGTTTAAATGTTGGCATCTTCCCTGCTTGAACTTGGCCAATCGTCAATCCACCATCGTACTGGATATGCGGATAGTCTTTAAATGAAGTCCAGTCTCCACCCCATGTGAAACCTAATTCTTTTGCAATTGCCGCTGCTCTTCTCCATTTCGGACCTATATTCCAGTCAATGTTTCTACCGTATCCATCACAAGTTACGAAATCCAGAGCGAGGCCGTAGTTATGAAAACTCGTACCAGGTTTTGCATTAGACACCTTATTTACCTTTGGATTACCGTATTCTTTACCTTTATAAATGTAAGAACTTCTACCTTTGCCATAAATAACAGCCTGATCTTCAAAAGTTCTAAGACCATCTGTAAATACGATGAATACATCCTCAGCCCAGCAACGGCGAATAAGTTCTTCTGCGAGTTTATAAACTTCATGATGAACCTGTTTACATTTATTTCTCTTAAAAGCTTCTATTAAATATTGTTCAATTGGTAGTTTAGCCATTATTCTTTTCCACTCACCCTAACTTTGTATTATTTGTTACACCATAAAGAAAAAATCTGCTCTGTCTTTTTGTTACGAGCGAACTTGTGATAAACCTTACCTTTGTAAACTGCAATATCCAAAACTTCTGCACCATGCTGAATGAAGAAGAGCGTTTGCTTTAGGTTGTAGATAAAAAAGTATCTCAAGGTTATCTACCCTTTCTCATTGTTAATTTCCTCATACTTTTCTTTAAGTTCTGCTGGTTCTGGTGTAGCTTTTTTGTTGTACTCAATGCCAGAATAAAGGCCGTTTGCAGACAGACCAATAATGAATCCAGCCATTAATGCCTGCTTCGGATCCTCTGGTGATACATAATAAAAACCTAGCAATAGACCGGCAGTCATATTAATAATCGGGATAAGCGAAGCTTTCACTTTTATTAGCTTTAAGAACTCTGAGAGCCCCACAACGACGCCGGTCATAAATGCTAGGTCTGTGAAGTCGAATAACATGCTATCCCTCCTTTGATTACGTCATATAAATCTCTGTAGGTGACTTCCAAACACGATTTTGCTTGATGAAAATTGAAGGACTATAGAAGTCCAATTCTTCATGAAATAAAACGTGTGCTCCAAAAACTTTTTCGTGTGAAACAAATTCTGTTGCAAGAACATTTATGACTGGTAAAACAAAGAATAAGTCCTCATCTTTTGAAAGTGAGCCGTCCCCTAACCAAGTTCCTAAGATTGGATTATTAGAATGATCTAAATAGAAGTAACGCATGTGGCTTCCGTAGGCTCCAGCTGCACTTCGAGTGGCAAAACGAGCTGCACTTGATTGTGTAGTTAAATTTTTTAAATACTTATAAACTTGCATGTTTTCTAGATGTGTAGCAAAACTATTGCCTGGTGTGTTGAAATATTCAAAAACGGCTCCGTGACTTCCAGTAGAAGCACCAGCCGTTCCTAATCCTAATTCTGCTTGAGAAGGTAAGTATATACGCTTGTTACGGTATGTACTTCCGTCTCCTGTGGTAATATCCATTGGTTGCATTTTTCCAAACAGTTCATCTTGCTTGGTAGCATTTAATCCTGTTCGCATAAAGAAGCCAAGTTCAGAGTTCACGTTCATGTCTGAGCTTCCGACTACGGTATAATCAAAGAACTCTTTCTGAAGCAATGTACTGTCTGCATTGCCCCACTGAGAGTTATAATCAGCGACTTGTCTTCGAACGACTGGCGTTGTCGCAAGAAGAGTGACAACAGATCCACCCTTTGCACTTTTGTCTACGACACGCCAGCGAATACCATAGTTAGAGGAAACGAGATTAGTAATTTCATAGGGTTTATTGATTGCTTCATTACAGAAATATCGAAATTTCACATCAAGTAAGACCTTGTCTCCGATGCCTAATTGACCGACTGTAAGAGATGTACTCATACTGTTCCCCCCTTAATCGCTGATTTTGCGAAGAAAGGTGCCCATTCGCCATTTTGCTTGAAATAGCCGACTGGTTCTGGATGTGCACCAGCGAATAGCCATACGTTGTAATACTTTTGTGCGGAGATTGGTGCACTGGAGTCAATTATCACGTATGGACGAATTGGTTGATATTTAACAGAAGCAGTTGAACTGCTATTTACTAGCATTGGAGTACCACTCGTTTGAACGTAATAAGCACCTTCGTCACCTCCGCTTCGTGTCCACATAGTTCCAGGTCGATTACGCAAGAAGACTTCATTGTCAGTACTTATCGGTCGAATACTGTTCATAAGGTTTGGGATTGTCCCCATTGATAATGTATCGTAGTCTAAAGCACTTGTAGGAGCAGAGGCATTGATTTCATCAGCAGTGAAGATAGAAATGTAGTCATAAATGATGTTTCCTGTATTTTGGCCGCCAACTGGAATTGGGACCAAGAAGGAACGGAAAGAAGCGCTGAGCTTATCTAGCTCGGTAATTAATGTTTTTCGAATCGAACTTGTGAGATAAGCACGACCAGCGATATTGGTAAAGTACACGGAATTTATAAAGGCATGTTCGGCAACTAAAATTGTTGTTCCTTCTCGGAAGTGATTGTGATTAGCTACTCGCCAAAGGTAACCAATGGCACCCCTTGTTGTCTCAAAGCCTTTTGTTTCAGATACAGTATCGAAGTCTAAGTCATGGAAAGTAACTAGCGAGCCAATTTCTAATGTGCCGATAGATTTCATATTTTCAGCTCCCTCTTATTGAATAATTAGCCAGATGTCGCCGTCCTGACCGTCTTCTGCAGTTGGTGCTTGATTTGATACAATGATATTACGAACTTGACGAGTGCCATAAACAGAATCATTATTTGCGATAAGTTTGGCTGTCATAGTTGCTTCTACGTTTGTTTTCACAATGTTAGGGTTATATGGCTCTAGAACACCCTCATGCGGATTTGCACTTGTAAAATGATTCGCAGCATCTTGTAAAGTTGCTGGAACATTATCAAACCAATTTGTCGTGCCTTTGATTTTCTTAATCATGCTAAAAAGCCAACCAAACATTTGCCTGATTGGCGAAGTAAATGTTACCGTTTGAGGCGTTGTGATGGTATCACTTACCGTAACAGTAGATTTCAAGTCAATTACAGGATTTGTACCACCTGTTTCTAAGTCTGCTTTTACTGCTTCATATTGCGTTTCCATATGTTGAATGTGTTCTGGCAATACTGGGTCGTCAGGCAACCATGTTGTCTTTATTTTTGTATAAGCCATGTCTTTTCAACTCCTTATTATGTCCATTTGTAGTCGTAACGGACGATTTGATAGGCTTCCGTATTGATTTTCTTTCGCACAAACGGTTGTCGGTCAATAATAAAGCCAGTTCCTAGCTCATCCGTTGCACTTGATCCACCCCACCATACAAGCTCAGTAATGTCCCCATTCCCTTGGTTCGGTTGCAGATAAAATAGTGTAAATAACGTATCCACTTTGCCTTCAGTGTACTGAGCAGCTGGCACACGTCCGATTTCCACTCCATTCCTGAACCAAGACATATATTTCACACGGTCTTTGTAAAGTAAACCAGCGTAGAAACCTGTGTATGTCGCTAGGTGCGCATCACGCTTAAAGATGTTTGGCTCCTCATCCTCTCTCCAGACTTTTGAGAATTCAAATGGAAGTACAATTTGGCTTGATTCTTTCAGATTCTCACGCTCAACTTGATTTTCTCCTAAGCCAGATATACGGCTGAACATTGATTCCCACGTGCCATGAGAAGGTCCTTTAACAGCAGTGACCTTATAAACTGGCTGACCACCTGACCAAGTAATCTGAACAGAATCTATAAGAAAATCTTCTTTATGAATACTATAAATCGGCATATTTACTGTCGCTACTTGTCCAACTACTAAGCCGGAGTTATCTGTTTCAAAGGTAATCATGCGGCTAATCTGTCCGTACTTATCGAGTAATGCATTGGCATACTTCATCGAGCTTGTACGATCTGTAATTGCTGATGTCTTTTCGATGCTTTCAACAATGCCTGTTGTATTATCAACAGATTTCATACGAGTGATTTCGTTATGAAGCTGGGTCATAATAATTGTTTCGAATTGACCGCGGTAACTTATACGCACCATATCAAATGCTTCGAGTGCTGGTATTTCTGTTGTGACCTCTACCCCATCTATTTCCTCCGACGATTGCTCTTCCTGGCGGATCTCGTAAGATCCTTTATTCCAATAGAAGTCTTTATTCATGTCTAAGCCATCAATTCCGACTGTCTTTACCTCCCAAACTTCCGAGCCAGAATATTTTACTTCTACTTTGGGTTTCTCATGTACTTTGTAACGCAGCGTGAAGATTCTACGGCTTCCATCACCGTAATGAACTTCCTCTTGCGTATCAGTTACGTCAACCGCTCCTACTAAATACTGTCTATTTCGGTAGTAAGGAGAAGATTCTTCAAAGTTAGAACCATTGACTCGTGCAACAGCATGTGTAATCAAGAATGGGGCTGTTGATGTGCCAGCTTGAATATAATGAAGTTTCTTGTACTTATCTATATACCAAGTGAAGTTGCTCATGTAGTTTGCTAATTTTGTCATAACAGAAGCTACGTCCATGTAATTGAATACTGCATCTTCTACTTTGTCGCCTTCATGTATCTCTCCGATTGTAATGCCTTCTGGTGCTAAATAATCTGCATGAATAGCACGAACAATTTCACCGCAAGTCATATTCTTAAATGCACGGGCGACTATTCTTTTATCTGCAAAGTAATGATAGTCAACACAGTTAATATGAAAGAAATAGCCACCCACAACTGTAACCGGCACTTTCACATAACCATCAATGACTCCACCAAACAGATATTCATCGCCATAATAAATCTCAACAGGTATTCCCTTTTCAAACGTAAGGGAGCTATTAAGTGAACGAACAGTGAAAGAAGCAGTAGATCGTTCACTTAGAGCGGTGCTGATTTCGACGGAGTCATAAATCACTTCATATACTTGGTTATTGACTAAAACACGCATCTTACCGCTCCTTTCTTAATATTTCATGCCCGTACGTACACGGATTTGATTAACTAATGGTTGACCTACTGCTTTCGCAATCGTTCTGCCGTCAAGCTCTACAACAATGTTTGCCGTGCCTGTACCACTTCCTTCACCGTAGTTATCCATTTGGTTCGCAATTTCTTTCGCAAATGGCAACATATTTTGACCAGATAACGGTACTACGGCTTCTTTTACCCCAGCTTGTTCTCCGACACCGATGATGCTTGGTCCATCGAAGACGCCACCTGTTTTATACCAATCAACATCTAAGTAAGGAACGCGAGGCGGATTCAATGAGAATGAACCTTTAATGCTGAAGTGAGGCAATTTAATCTTTGGAATCTTAATTTCAGGAAGTTTTAAATTCTTAAAGAAACCAAAAATTGCGTCAACAGCTTTCTTTACTGTGTCTCTAGCTGCATTGATAGGTGTTGTGATCGCTGTTTTTACACCGTTAAAGATAGTAGAAACAGTGTTTTTCACTGTATTAAATGTTCCTGTGATAGTGGAACTAATACCGCTGATAACGGTTGTAATCGCTGATTTGATGCCATTCCAGATTGTAGTAGTAACAGTCTTGATAGCATTAAATGCAGTAGTAGTCGCTGTCTTAATGCTATCCCAAACACCTGTAACAGTAGTTTTGATGCCGTTAAGAACAGTTGAGATTGCTTCTTTAATAGCATTCCAAATTGTTGAGACTGTGCTCTTAATGGAATTCATGACTGTTGAAATTGTCTCTTTGATTGTGTTCCAAGCGGTTGTAACAGTAGTTTTGATGCCATTTGTTACGCTTTCAATTAGCGTTTTGATGGCATTCCATACAGATTCAAATAAAGACTTAATTGCATTCATGGTTGCATCGAAGAACGACTTAATGCCGCTCCAGATTGTCTCGAACGTTGTCTTAATTGAATTCATGATTGATTCAAACGTTGTCTTCAGACCGTTCCAAATCGTTTCAAATGTGGATTTAATAGTGTTCATTGTGGATTCGAAGAAGGACTTAATGGAGTTCCAGATACTTTCGAATATAGACTTGATTGTATTCATTGTGGATTCGAAGAACGAACGAATGCCGCTCCAGATGTTTTCGAAGAGATTTTTCATGAAGTTCATTACAGACTCAAATGTGGACTGAATGCTGCTCCAAATTGTCTCAAATGTGTTTCTCATTGAGTCCATTACTGTTTCGAAGATGGACTTGATAGCATTCCACGATGACTCAAAGACTTCTTTAATAACACTGATGATGTTTTCGAAGAAAGTCTTAATGTTGTTCCAAGTAGTTTCGAATATCGTTCTAATGTTATTTAAAATTGTCTCGAAGAACGATTTTAAATTATTCCAGACATCTTCAAAATGCTTTCGCATGTTGTCTAAAATGTCTTTAAAGAGGTCTAAAAGACCGTTCCAAATATCCTCAAAGACGCCCTTAATTGTGTTAAGTGTTGCCTCGAAAAATGATTTAATTGCATTCCAGACAGTCTCTGTTGTCTTCTCAATCGTGTTCCAGATACTTGTTATCGTGTCTTTCACGACAGTAACGCCAGAAACAATGACATCCTTTATACCGTTCCATATAGAAGAAGCGGCTTTGTTTAAACCATTCCAAATAGTAGAGAGCTTTTTTTCTATCGCATTCCAGATATCTGTAATGATCTTCTTCATGCTCTCAAATGCTTTAGAAATTATTCCTGTTAATACATCAAACGTTTTGAAAGCAATGTCTTTTATCTTATCCCATGCTTTAGAGATGGTTTCAGTGATCTTCTCCCAGACTTTTGAAGTAATTTTCTTCACGTTATCCCATAGTTCGGAGAAGAATTCTGTAATGCCTCCCCAGTTCTTGATAATAATGCCTAATGGAGTGAAGTTAAGAAATCCAGTAACAAGCCAATCTAAAAATGTAGAGAAGACTGTTTTAATTCCGTCCCATAAACCTGAGAAGAATTCTGTTAATCCGCTCCATGCTGACCTGATTATCTCGCCTGCTCCTGCAAATACACCTTGTACCCAATCCCAGAAAGAACTGAAAATGTTCTTAATGCCGTCCCATAAACTAGCAAAGAAACCAGAGATGCTGTCCCAGTTGGTGATAATCAAGAACGCACCTGCTGCTACAGCAGCAACAGCAGCTATGACTAGACCAATTGGTCCTGTTAGTGCTGTAAAGGCGCCTCCTAGAGCACCAAATGTAGATATGATTGTTCCAATTGAGCTGATAATCGTTCCAAATACAACAAGAAGAGGACTTATTGCAGCTGCTAATAAGCCGAAAATAGTAATAGCTTGTTGTACGCCAGGAGAAAGATTCGTGAACCATTCAACGACTTTTTGTAGAATTGGTACAAGCACTTCAACTAAAACAGTCACCAAAGGGCCAATTGCTTGTGCCGCTAAGTCTTGAAAGGAACGCACTAGTTGACTAATTTGTGCCCCTAAGCTTGCATTTGCGGTTTCTGATGCACTTTGCATAGCACCTTCAAAGCCACCCATTGCTTCAGTCGAGCCAAGCATTGCATAAACAGCATCTTTTTCAAGATCTTCAAATTTCGTACCAAATAAAGCAACGCCGATTTGGTTTGCTTTCACTTGGTCATCCATACCTTTTAAATCACCAACTACGGCACTTGCAACGTCTTTTACTGTTGCTTTTCCTTCTAGGTAGTCTTGCCACACTTTTTGTGTACTTTCAGAAAGCTCTGCCATTGCTTCAGAAGTACCTTTCGATCCATCTTTTGCACGAATCTGAAACTCTTTCATAGCATCATTTAGATAGTCAAGGTTGTATACGCCAGTTTCAGCTCCACGCTGTAATACCCCAAACATTTCATCTGCTGAATAGCCCATCTCTTCCCAGAGTGGCGAATATTCAGCTAAGTTATCGAATAACTCATTTGAAAAGTTTAGACCGTTTTGTGCTCCTTTTGCCATCATATCGAAGGCTTCATCCGCACTAATGCCAAAATTCTGCATTAAGTTTTGAGCTGCACGAGTTACTTCGTTGACGTCAGCATCATATGTTTGTGCCAAAACCATTGCACTTTTTGTCGCTTTTTCGAGTTCACCATCATTCAGACCTTGCATGTTCTGCTTAACTTGTAATAAAGCATTAGCAGCATCATCCATGCTTTCACCAAAACCTTGCTTCCAGACATTTTTAGCCACATTGTTTAAGCTTTCCGCTTCTTTTTCTGTTAAACCTAAAGCAGTTTGTATTTTTGCTTGTGAATTGTCTATATCGACAGCTGCAGCTACCCCAGCAGCACCAACGGCTAGTAGTGGAGCCGTAAGAGTTGTCGCAGCAGCACCTACATTCTGCATCCCGCTGCCGAGATCCTCCATCTTCTTGCCGGCGTTTTCGATGCCTTTGTTAAAGTCATCTGCTTTTAACTGAAGAGTTGCAAACAATTCACCAACATTGATTGCCATAATCTCACCTGCTCTTTCTACCAGCCGATTTTTGTTAACTGTTTTGTGATATCTTCAGGGTTTTCTACTACGTTTTCGTTTTGTTTGTTTTCATGAGTAATTTTGTTTACAAGAGCGGAATTTGGACTTAATCCCAAAATTAAAACAAGGAATCGTCGCCATGATATTTGGTCAATCGATTCCTCTAGGTTTAATCCATATTCACGTTGAAAGTCAGCTTCGATTAAGGCCCAGTTTTCATGAATATCTAGCGACGTTTGCGTGGTACTGCCTTTTTTTTATTGTCAGGCACCGCTACTTTCGCTTGACCATATTGAGACATCGTCCAAGTCAATACTTCTGATAACTGTGCAATCGAAATGCCATGGTCTAGCCATTCTTCGATAGTTTCAACACCGTAAATTGCCTCTAGGAAGTCTTGAATGTCCGTAGCGTCCATTTGCTTATTCGGGTCATCTTTCGCCATACGAGCCAGTTTCAATGCAATTTTTGCATTGATAGAAGCAGGAATCTCATACTCTTCTCCAAACAGTTTCACTACCATAACGTCTTGCTCTAAAGTACCGAAGAATTCATCAAAGTCTTTGTAAATTTTCATAGTCTGTTAGCTCCTTCATATTCATAGGTTGTTTTGATAGTTTCGTAATATGTACACATTAGGAGCGGTGAGCGCCCCTAATATGCATTCATTTCTATGATTAAGCTTGAACTCCAGTTTCTACAGTGGTTGTTACTTTACCTGAAACAGTAAGTTCAGCTCCCCAAGGCATTGGGTCGTCATTTCCGCCACCCACTTCTGCTAAGTTAACAGAAGCTTTGAAACGTTTTACTTCTCCTCCAGGGAATTTCATACGGAAATCACCGATTGAAGCTGGTCCAATTGCTTCGTTTAATGCTTCAACAGCTGCTTGACCAGGGTCACGTTCACCAGTTTCAACGTCTACTAAATAGAATCCAGCAATTGAAGCAGAACGAGAGCGGTTAGCAACGATGTGTGAACCCCAGCCACCTTCATCGAAAGTAGTTGTATCAGCATCTGATTTCGCAGAGCTGAAAGTAACACTATTTAAACCTTTAATTTCAACAAAGTTTTCTACTGCATCAGTTCCTGTGTTGATTTCAACGATAATGTCGCGTGATAAAACTTTTACTGTACTCATTAATGATTCCTCCTAGATAGGTTTTGTACTTCGATGATGAAGTTTAATGAATATTGATGACGGCCATTCTCGTCTGTGCCTACGTGAACAGGGCCAGATTGTAAACCTAGACAACTAAGAATGTAAGAGCCGCCTTCTATAAAACTCTGATGACTAAAGCCATGCAGAGTATCATAGATTTCTTGAACTTTCTCAGCCGTAGCGATTGGATTCTTGTCGCCACGATAGAAGATTTGAAGTGTTGGTCTGTCGTAACCAAGTTTCACTTCGGACTGCATCCCACCGGTTTGGAAGATTCCAAATGCCTCACTTGGAGATGCAGGTATAATGTTGATAAATGTATTGCCACTTGCACCGTTTTTATCAAACTTGAGTAATTTTTGGGCATGCAAATACTCTGCTAACTCGATTGCCAGCATTGGAATCACCTCACTTAAATGCGGATTGCAGACCTTTCTTTAAAGCTTCTAATATCTCTTGTTGATGATCTTGAACGGCTCTTTCTAGGAACTTGTGTCGCTTTCCACCTTGATAATTGGCTGGCGTTTCATGCACAGGAACAGCATGTTCTGCATCGTACGTAACGCCAACTTCTAAGCCATTATTTTCTTTAACGACACGCCCAGAGCGCTTTAACTCTCCTGTGTCATATGGCACGTATTCATTTGCAGTATCGAGGATTTGCTCAGCAGCTTGTCCTAACGCACTGATTGAGCCGCTCTCTACGAGTTTCTTGACCTTATCGTCATTCCACTCGAACTTGTCTAGCTTGATAGTGACTTTACTCATCGCAAAATCACCTCATAGCAACTCTTTGTCCAACCGTTCACGCTTTCTACTTGCATCACTTCAAATTTACGTCCATTGATTTCAATTTCTGAGCCGATAGTGATGCAGGCATTTGGAGGAAAGACAGCTGTTGCACTAGAGGTAATCGCTGTTCCATCAGGAAGCTCGACTTTCTTCTGTACGAGTTCGTAATAACAGCGAGTAAAGATCGGGTCGTCGACATACATTGGACCGTACACGCCAGTTCCTTTGTATAAGCGAATTCTTGCTTCATCTTTTAATAAAAAGCTTGGAACTCTCATCGGACGCCAACTCCTTTGTACAGAAGCCCTGTACGTAAGAGAATGCGTTTTGCCCGTGGAGCCAAGCTTGGAATTCCTTTATTTCCATAATCAACAGAGAAAGACTTGATACTGAATGACTTAATGTTTCCTAAGATGTCTGTAGATTCATCCATTGTCAACCAATACTCAACTTGAGCGCATGTCGCATCTCTCGCAACCTCAGAAGCTTTTAGACGATTGCGTGTAACATAATCTAAGAGCTCAGATGCACGGGAAAGTAAACGTTCAATGTCAGTCGGAACATCCGTGTCAGTTAGATGCAAGTAATCTAGTAATTGATCAATAGTTGCATAAGCCATCACAGCCACCCCCTCTTTGAATCCATTCTCTTGTGAGAATGCGACGTCCGACTATCAACGAGCCTTGATACTTTGCTTGATATTCGTAATAGATTTGGCCAGAACCATTTGGAACTGTGTATTCATATTTGTAAGTACCAGTATCGACCTTTTCAATTTGATCGCCATCTACTTCATGAATCACTTTCTTACGGTCGTTGTAGATGACCAGCTTCACATCTGTAACGTCATACAGCATGCCTGATTCATTTGCGAACTTTACTTTCAAAGCCACGGTATTACCAATCAATGACATCGTCTTCCACCTCCAATGGATTAATAATTTCAGCAGCCAAATATGGTACGATTTCCACAACTTCTAACTCCACAACCGCTATGTCTTCTTCCTGTAGATACGCCTCTGGCATCTGATTCGGAATGCTGTAAGCAGAACTTGTCTTAATCGGCTTCACAGTTGACATCAGGACATAAGTGAAGACTCCCATCTTCGTCTTAACTGTTGAATCAATTTTTACGATGTATGAAGCAACAATGATTTCAAAGCTCTTTGAAGCCTGGACAGAAGTTTTAATAGCCTCTACGTAAGAAATTATTGGTGTGTGCTTACTTATGCTTCGTTCAGCGGAAGAAATAATTGTCTGGAGCTGGCTGTTTACGATTCTAAGCTCTGACTTATTCGTTTCTGTAGAAATCTGTTGAACTTGAGAAGCAACAGTCTGAGTTCCATGTTTAGTGTTTGTTATGTTCGTTCCAACGGCTGCTATGGATGTTGTAACGGTGTATGTCTTTTTCTTTATGTGAACAACATCCGCTACTATCGCAGATACACCTGACATAACCGTAGTAAATTGTGCTTCTGACTGTGAGGCAGTAGTTATAAAGGGGCGCATGTAAGAACTTAGAAGGACATTTTGATGTCTACTGCTTACGGAGTTGCTTGAAATGCTCACTACAGAGCTCTCAGAGGTTCTTTTGATTTTCTTAATGACATCGCTTTCTGAGCCGAGGTCCGACATTTCCGATGTCACGGTAACTTCGATTTTCTCACTACGGGCTGCCACTTTTATCGTTGCATGTGAGGAGATGCTCTCAACTAACGATTTAGCATGCGTAGCAAGACGAACGGCTGAGTGGCTTAAGATGCTTTCTGTATGTGAAGTTGGAACGGCTTCTTTTGCTCGGGTAATAACAGACGCGCTTCTGGAAGGCTCTATGAACGATTCTGCATGAACGACTGGCTCAATGCTTGTTGTTGTCTTAATAGATACAGTAGAGGAACTTAAAACCGCAGTTCCAATCTTATGTGTGGTTGTCTTTGAAGTTATAACTGGTACGTAAGATATAACTTCCTTTGCAACTTTTTCGACGACCGCATTAATAGGCAGACGCTCTATGAACGTCAAATGATTACGTGTGAACGTAGAAAAGCTTGTGAACACTTGTCGCGTATAGAAACGCTGTGTACCAGTAACGTCATCTCCATAGTCAATTTCGTTCGTCTGCGAGTATTCAGTTGCTCCTTCTTTTGCTATTAGAAGATCGCCATCAACGTCACGTATGTCGTTACGGCTGATAACAGGATAGATATAAGCATGAAATGGAGCTTGAACGTCAAAGCCTAAAGTCATCGTACGGTTTATTGTGTCATCTTTGTAATAAACTCTGTTAATGACGCCAAGTGTTCTAGTTGTTGATCCGATTTCAATTGGCGCTGCATAAACAGAATTAGACGATATACCCGCCGCCGTTAATTTTAAGACTAGATATTGTACATCATCTGGAATATCTTCAATGAAAACAGTGTAGGCATTTGCATAGTTTGCTGTGTACTTCTGATAAGCAGTAGGTTGGTAAGTCTTACTATAGGCATAACCAACTTCAATTGAACCGCCAAAAGACGTTCCTGTACTGATAGCAAACAGCATTTGTTTGATGCGGCCTGATTTGAGAGTGACTGGAATATATGTGTAGGAATACCCATCACCTGCCTGCCCATTTCCGCCGATTGCATACTTCATATTTCTTGCAGCGACTGTTCTTGTGGTAGTTACATCGTTAAGAGTCAATTTGATAATAGGAACAGATACTACTTCATGCACAATCGGTTTCACTTGAGAGACCACTGCTTTATTAAATCTTGAATCAATAAAACTGGCCTCTGAGAAACTCCCCGCTGATTTTACGTGACTCTTTACCCGTCGAACTGCAAAAGATGCTCTCTCAGAGTGTGTCAGAACGTCTTTCATAGTCGACGTTATTACACGGGAATGGTTATTTCTATAAACACTATGAGAAACGATAGGTTTACTGATGGAACTTGTAGTTGTTTTGACATTTGTGAAAGCAATTGTGCTGATTCTGTTTCCCTTTGTGGTGGTCGTCAGTAAAGCATGTCTTGTCGTAGCTGCATGGAGCGATTCTACATGTGAATAGTTTACTTTCTGTGCTTCAATGATTGCTTTTGATTCGAATACCTTCATTACTGCTGTCTTGATTGTCTCGAATGCGCGAACAATTCTTGTGAAAAACTGTCCTGTAGAAGTTGTGATATCTATTTCTACAATCTTTGGCTCTATAACTGGCGCACTATAAGTCATCTCTTTTAACGTAAATTTAGCATTACCGTTATAAACAAAACGTCCAGCATAATAACCGTATATTCGCGCTTCACAAATAAAGTATTTTGTTCCTAAAGGCACAGGGATTCTAAAATCCAGGTTTCCTGTTAACATGGACACCCCGCTTTGGTAGAAACCATCCTCAAAAAGGACTTCTCCGCTCTCGCCAATCATTTTCACAACAGCGTATGCTGGTGTATTTGTAGTGCCGGCACCACTATATACACTGATGTTTACCACTATGTCACTTGGTATCCCAGGTTCCGTTCCGACATAATCACTAAAATACAAATTTGCAGACTTTCCAATGGGAGCATTGCTTGTGGTCCCGTCTATACGTGAATAAAGGAGTTCATTCATTGTATAAACTGTCATCTCGTCTCACCGCCTTTCCAAGCAGAGTAAAGCAGGCAAAGCATTTCACCCGCCCGCTCAAATTAAGCTATTACCTGTGGAACTTCAATACGGTGACGAACTGTGATTTGGTCTTCTTCCATCGTCATTTCGAATGGAGAAAAGTTCTCCGTTGCTGTAACTGCTTCAGTTGCTTCTGCTGAAGTGTATATAGCTGATCCAGCAAATGTCTTCGGTAATGTCACTTCTACATCTGAGCCAGTAACTACGATAGACAACTCTAATGTTTGAGCACCTGCTGAATGTGTCCAAGTTACGCGGGGATCTGCAGTCGAAAGGCGAACGATTGGAACGCCTAGATTATCTTTTAACTCGATGAAGTTCCAGTTTGCTTCGATATAGTCACGAATCCCTTGATAACCAAGTTGAGTAATTTCTGCCATTAGTTAGTCAACTCCTTATTTTGCTTCTTTGTTGATTTCTTTGTTTCTTGTTTTGGTTGCTCCTGTTTTACCTCTTTTGTCTCAACAGCAGCAGGAATTTGTTTTTTCTTATGTCTCCGTAAAAGCATAATATCCTCCTAGTAAGCAGAAAGAGCGGCTAAACCGCCGCTCTACTTTGCGTTATTTTAAGCTTTTGTAATTAATCGAACTGCTTTACTGTCATCATTCAAGTAAGCAACAACATGCTCGTCAGCTGAGATAACAGTTGTTTTTGTTGTGATATCTCGATCAGATTCTACTTCTACATCACGTTTTAAGAACAAAGTTAAAGCTCCTTCTTTAACGATTACGTTATTGTAAGTACCCGTTACTTGGTCAGCTTCCATTTTGCGAGATACAACCACTTGGCAGTCACCTAAAACACCAATTACTCCGTCCATTACTGGTGTGATTCCATATTCAGCCATGTGGATTGGTTTTAAGAAGCCAGGATCATTACGAACTGTTTTCGCTTGAGCTGGAGCGATGAATAATACTTTTACTTCATCCTCTTCATCTTCAAAACGGTCAGTTGCATCATATACAAGAGCCTCAGAGATTGCAGCAGTACCGTCACCAACGAATAATGGAGCAGCTTGTAAAGCTTCCAATGAAGCATTGTCAACAGCCGCAGCGATTGATTGAACGATTTGATCCACTGCGTTGCCGATAGGATCACCGTATCCAGAAAGCACAGCTTCGTCCGGTAATTCAATAGCTTTTCCGTATTTCACGATTGTAGCTGTGTCAGTTTCTGTTTGTAAAAGTGAGATATCGATAGGTTGACCTTCAGCAACTACTTGAGCATCTCCGATGTATTTGTACTTTGGAACTGTGATTGTGTTACCTGGACGCCCTACTAATGTATAGTCCATTTTTGCAAGCGGTGAAAATTTAATTGCAGCTGGTAATTTAGCAGATACCATATCCGCCATTACTTCTGGGTTTACTAGATTAGCTAATTTTGTTAATGTCATTAGTTATTCCTCCAATTATTTACTTAATGATTTGTAAAGCTCTGGATTCGTATTGAAGAGGTCAATACGTTCTTTGTAAGACAGCTTGTTAAACTCTTCTTTTGTCATTACTTTAGAATTCTTATCTTTGAATTCTGTGCCAGCCTTTGGAGCGGCTTTGCGTTTCTCGACTAACTCTGGTAACTCGTTGATGACTGCCTCGATAGCCGTTTTGATTTGTGCTTCGTCTACATCACCAGATTCATCAAGAACAACATCAGCTGATAAATCAGCTAGTTTTAACACATAAGGCAACTTCTTGACGTTAATCCCAAGTGCTAACGCTTGTGCCTTTGCCTCCGTCTGAATCAGTTTGTTTTGCATCGCTTGGTTTGACTGTTTCATTTGATCTTCTAGCTCTAGTTTTTCAAGCTTAATGCGCTCCACTTCTTCTAAGTCAGCTTTGGCTTTCGCATCAGCCAACTCTTTCTCCCAGCTTTTTCGCTCACGTTGAAGTCGTTTTGCAATGATGTCGTTTAATTCTTCCTGTGTAAACTTCTTTTCTTGTGGCGCTGGCCCTTCTGGTTGATGAGCTTGTCCTGGGTTTTGATTATTTAATGTTTCAATAATTTCCGTCATAATAGTTACCTCCATTGTTTAACGTCTTTGTGAGACAGCCTTGATGCAGTTTAATGTCATGAATCAGTGTCGGACAAAGGTGTTGTCTCAGTGCCTTAAAGGATTGAATTAGTCTTCTTCTCAATGCGAGCAACTTCTTCTTGAATCATGTCTTCTGTCCATTCTGGATGAAGCATTTTTACTTTGATGTAAGTTGAAGTAGCACTTGCAGAGTCAAGCGTGTTAATCGTGTCAGCCAGAGATTCAATATCAACGTGAGCCGGCGTAAAGCTCACAACAGGCTTAAAGCTTGTCACGTTACCGCCAAGATGTATTGAATAAACCTCAAGCATGATGTAGAGAAGATCTTCGAGAGCAGCTTTCCAGTAGCCTATCTTTTTCTCTCTCGTTGCGAACGTTTTGCGCTCCCTTATGTTTAAAGCTGTGCCACTCTCTGCTCGGCCTTCGATCTGTAAGCCGAATGATTGTGGAGAATAACCAGCATGTGTAATGATGCGGTCTAAAAGCTCTAGAGCAGTCTGTCTGTGCTCATCCGTTCTAATAGCGAACTGATTCATGGTGATGCCGACATTCTCCATAGAAGTAGGATCGATGTCTAAGGACGTATAGACTTCACGCTCCACATCAAAATAGCCGCCACTCTGAGTAGGCATAAGCCATTCTTCTGGAACAATGATGCGTGCTTTCGCTAAATTAATGTCTCGCATCCAAGAAGAATAGACATTATCTAAGGCATCCATTAAGTCTTCTGTACCAGCGAAGTCGGATTGACCGATGTTTGCTCCTCTGAATAAGCGATTAGGCTTTGTATTAGGAATGTAGCGACAAAGCAATGTGTCAATCTGTGTAGCGATTTCTTCAGGAATCCCGCTTGTTTCTGCGAATGTTTCTAGAGAAACTCGTTCTCCTAGCTTCGTTTCAGAGCCTTTGTATAAGCTGTTAAAGATGTAGCCAGGCTCATGACGTTCTAGCAAGCGATAGATAGTCTTACCGTCTTCGTAAACGTTTTTCCAGAAGGTTACGGCTGAGAGTTTTCCGAACTTAAACTCTGGAATTGCTGTATCGGCCTGTGCAATTGATGGAATTGGATACGGAGACAATGTAATATCCCAGTTTATCTTGATGTAGACACCACCTAGAGCAGATGAATATTCAGCAGCCTCTAAAAGCATTGAGTGAAAGTCTGTGGATTGAAGCATGTCGTAAAGAATATCTTGCGTGACTACTGCTTCTGCTTTGTTTTCTGAAGCTTCTTTAATAGAAACCGTGATAGGTTTTGAGAAAAGTAGTCCAGCACTTGTTGCAGCCAAGTCAGCTGCTACTGGAACACGTAGTTTCATAGAAATTTCATCGCCATGAACCCTTCCCCAGAAACGTCCGTTGCGGATAGGCGAATAAGGCTTGGACGTATAGTAATCTGTTAACACTTGGGCATCACCGCTATAGAGAGCGGCATGTTCTTCATATTTTTCAAAAATAGGTTGCCATTCTTTTGGTGGCCACTCCTGAGTGGGAGAATAGTTTTTCAATGACTGCACCTCCTTAACGAATATTGTCTGTAAAGATGGCGTAACGAAGTGCATCGACACATCCATCATTTTCTTTTACGACAGTGTCTATCGCGCCTTCCTTCCAAGAGTAGGTCTGCATCTCTTGAATCAAGTGCTTACAGTTATGCAAAATAAAAAAGCGACCTTGTGCAATTAAGTTCTGCACCGCCGCTATTCCTGGTATGATATCTTTTTTTGCTTTTGCTACACCACGCACACCGTCTTTGTGTAATTGAACGATGAAATGAGTTGCTGCTGCGTCTATATAGCACCGTCCAATCGGATAATTTTCTGCATTCTTCTTAATGAAGTTTCTATAATCAACTGAATATTCCGTAGGCGCTTTCTGCTTATTTGCTTCTCTTCCTGAGTGGTAGTATTCGTCTAAGACATAAACATTGTTCTTATTTGTGATACCGACTAATAAGAATACTGTTGAGTTCTGTGTTCCGAAGTCACAGCCAATAACGGTACGAATAATCTTTTCGTCTTCTGGAACTATCTCAAGGACGTTTGTTTTTTCTTCGAAAGCATCATACACAAGGCCTTCAGCTAGAACGAATTCACCATCAATGTAGCGACGCTTTAACACTCCTGAAAACATAGCTTTTAATCTCTCTTTGGCCTCTTCTGATAGAGAGTGGTTATCGTCCATCGTGAAACGGAGTACCAATGCCTTCTTTTCTTCCGCTTTGTCTATAATGTCTTTCTTGAACCAATGCAAAGGTGAACCTGGGTTAAGGTTCATAAAGTACTTAGCACCTTTTACGGAACAGCGACCAAAGGCTTGTTCTACGAAGTTGCGAGGCATCAGTATTACTTCGTCGAGATAAGCTCCAGCAGCAGTCAATCCTTGCAGCGTTTCAAAGGAACGTTCATTTGCTCCACCAAATATGAAGTAGCGATGTTCACCAATTACGACTTTACCTTCCCCAATGAGATAATCATAAGCAATACCCATTGAATCAAGTATTTCAAAGAGGGGCATCAGGACGTTCCTCTTTAATGCTCCATGTGACTTACCAGCAATAATGAAGTTTTGCGGTGTTTGGAATGCATGGAGACTCCAGAGAACGAAGGAAGTAATCATGCAGATTGTTTTACCTGAGCGAATGGCTCCGTAGGCAATTACCATGTTTTTGTCTTTATGCGGAGAGCTATCTGTCCACCAAGCAAGAATTTGCTTCTGCTTCTTCGAGAAGGGCTGAAATTTGAAACCTTCACTATTCGTCATCAGGGTCATCTTCCCAAATTGGTTTTGTTGAGCCCGTAAGAGCTTCTATGAAGGCATCGACGTTCTGCATTGGTCCTTGCTGTGATTCTTGCGAATAAACATATCTGTATAGCATTTCAATAGCTTTTAATTGGCTTTGTCGAGGTATTTTGCGGTCATTTTCATCAATACCCATAGCCATTTGCAATAGCTTTTCCAGTACGAGTGACTCTTGCTTCACTAAAGAATTGTTCTTCTCCTCAATAAGCTCTTCTATACGTTCACGCACGCCTGGCATGTTCATCACACGATAACCAGAGTTGTGATTGTCAGAATATCCTGCTAATCGAGCCGAGAGAGATTGGTTAAGCGTGCGGACGTAATGCATGCAGAAAAGCTCTTGTTTCTTATTCAGTTTAGGTTTATCTGCCATGCTATTCACATCCTTTCGTATTCATTAATGAAGTCTCTTATTTTTAATAAAATGTTTTAGAATCGTATAGATAAACAGTAGTGTAAAGATTGATGGCAGTAGTAGAATCAAGAAAACCATAAACAATATGAGATTTAGCATATTAGAAAGCACCTGCATTCGTTTGAGAAATCAAATAGAATCCGAAGATGATTACACCTACGTGGTAGAAATCAAGTGACTGAATAAAGCTCTCAGGGAGCGTTTGATTCGGAGCCGATTTGTGTACAGTAAGCATGTCTTGAAGTAAATTGATGCATGTTACGATTACTAGGAACACACCAACGAATAGACTACCCATTGTCCTCACCACCTTCTTCGGAAGGCAGCGTAAAGTTAAGGCTCTTTTCAATCTCTTGTGTTGTCGTAATTAGACGTAGTTCTAATTCTCTTCTGATGTCCTGAGTCAAGAAACGATTGTCTAATGTCTTAACTAAACGGTCGTAGTATTCAAACAGTGCCGATAATTGTTCTACGTTCATATGAGTCCCTACTTTCAATTTGAAAATATTCAAATGTAATCGAGTGGGAAATTAATTCCCACTACTGTCTGAAAATTCTGTATATAGTGGGAAATTAATTTCCCACAAAAATAAAAGAGCTGCCCTAGTGAGACAGCTCCTGAATATTTATTGTTATGCCAGTTTCCACTGGTAGCCTTTATGAGTTTTAAGTTTTCCTCTGACACATCGAGATATTGATGATTGTGCGAAGCCTTCATAATTGGCTTCTGTCATTGAGTTGAAATATAGTGTTTGTTTTTCGTTGTAAGCAATTACTGGCTTTGACAGTCGTTGATTTCGAGTGCCGTAGTTTAGATTGTACTCTTGCGTACACCATTCTAGATTTGAGTAATGGTTGTTCGCTTTATCTTCATCTTTATGGTTTACCTGTATATATTCTTCTGGCCTTTTATTGTGTACAAATGCTTCAGCTACTAATCTATGGACAAAGAATGATTTTTCCTCGCCGTTTTTTCGTAATCGTAAATGTTTGTAGCCTTTACGGTCTGTTGTCTGAGCCAGTATTTGACCTTTAATTTTTCTTGGGAAACCACTGCTCATTACAATGCGATCTAAACTTCTTACTTGTCCGTGTGAACTAACTTGATAATATCCTTCATAACCTTTGATGTCCTTCCAGATTACTCTTTCCATTTCTAAAAAGCCTCCAATAAAAAACCTTTGAAAATTTTTTGTCTGGAGTGAAATGACATCTTACTCGTCAGGCTATAAAGTCTGTGAACCAGGTAAGGAAAAAGGAATTTGGGAGGAAGTTTTGAGGAGGTCGAAAAAACTTACCTGGTCTACACACTTTATAGATTTTGGGAGGATAAGGACGAACAGACTAATGACAGTCAACAAGTTTCGGTAGAGGAGTTTTTGATGTTTTCTGTTCACCCTTATACTATATAAGTAAAAAATGACTTTTCCTGGGGGGTAAAATGGTTATCTTAAGTGAAATATTTATTTTTATTGCTTCTATGAATTTAATTACTTCTTAAAAACGCTATATCACATAGAAAAATAAAAAAAATGAACCAATTTCTTAATGGTTACTAAGTCGTAAAGACTTTTTAAACATTAAGCTTATTGGTTCATTGCATAAATTTATTCTTCTATTTCAAGTGGTGGTAAGCTATTTACTAAATCTACTGTTTGAACAGATACATTAATAATTCTAAGTAATAAATTAAAAATGTATTTTTCATCATCTGAATAATTGTTTGGATCGTCTAAAATACCCGATTTTTTATCTTCTTTTATTTGATATTGATCCATAATCCATTCAATTGCTGATTTTCCATTAACAACAAATTCATATGCTTTCTCTGGTATATTCTCAATAGTTATATCCGTGTTAAAAATAATTTTATCTCTAACATCTTTTTTAGGAAACTTCATTTTTTTCACAGCATATGAAGGGTTAGTTTTTGCTTTTACAGAAACCTCAGGGCTCACTTGGACATTTTCATAATTTAAGTGTAATTTTATTAACTGTGAACCCACTTTTACAAATTCTTCTTTGTTTTTTAATATCGGGATTCTCGGTAGCCCTTTTGATAAATCATTTGCATATTTTTCTCTATATTCTTTAGAATGTAGAACTGCATAAATATAAGAAAATAATTCATCATCATTTAACGATAGTTGATTTTTAAATTCCGCCGTTGCGTTTGGTGTTGCTTCAGAAAATAATACATCTGGGAATCCTATATACATCGGGAAAACTTGTCCGTTGTCAATTAACGCTGATTCTGGAATATTATCTGCAACTAATACTGAAAAGCCTTTTCTTGCTCCTGGTCCAGTAATCATCAAAACTTTATTACGTTCTTTAAATAATGAATCAAATTTACCTGGTCGAGCAACTACCGCTCGATCATAATAGAGATATTTTTTCGTAAATGGGCGATATTGAGATAACACTATTTTCTTTTCATCTACCGAAATAATTTCCCCGTTAACTAATCTACGTTTTAGTTCATCACTCCAACTAATCTTTGATTCGTCTAATGTAATTTTTGTTAGCTTCTCTTTGTTGTCCTTTATATTGGATAATCTATTAACATCATTATTATAATTTTCAACCATTCTGGTAATGGAATTTTGTAATGTTAATCTCGAGAAATTATAAACCCACTTATCTCTTTTTGTTTGAACACCTAATGACTTATAGTTGTATACAGAATCTGATGTACCTTGTAGCTCCATATATTTTAAATAATTTTCATCTCTTTGATTTATCCAATCATTATTGGAATCTGGCAACACTTTTGTCCAACTTTTATTTAATATACTTCCTTCACTGCTTAATCTTTCAAGTTTTTCTCTTTTACTTAAAGAATCTCCTATATCGGAATAAAATATTTCATGATTTTGACTACCGTCTTTAACCATAATAATAATTGCTACACCAGTTAAAATATCGAATACATTTTGCCCCTCTTTTTTGGCTTCTACAGAAGATTTACCTCTTATCGAGCCTCGAAGATTGTACACATAAATATAATTATAGTCTTCATATAGGCATTTTCGTAATCCATCTGTACTTGTCTTATCTATATATGAACTTGCTGTTATAAATCCTACAACGCCCTTGTCTTTTAATCTATCTGTTGACCATCGAAATGCTTTAATATAAGAATCATATAGAGTATGAAGCGCATTTGCACTAGAGTACTTTGCATAGGTATCGGCAATTCTGTTTTCTAACAAAGGATACGACACATTTTCGTTATTATCATTTTCACTTCTTTGTCGTGCTGAATATGGTGGATTTCCTATAATTGCAAAGATAGGATTTTCCTGTTGCTTTTTTAATCGAATGTTATTTTCATCAAATAACTCACTAATTAGTGATTCTTTTATTTCAGTGCTTTCAAATGTATCTGTTAGAACAATTCCTTCAAAAGGAACATACTCTCCACCATATAAATTATGGAATGTTTCCTCAATGTTAATTGCTGCAATGTAATAACTTAATAATACAATTTCATTTGCATGGATTTCTTGTGTATATTTACGTAATAAATCATCTTTTGAAATAATTCCGCTTTGCAATAATCTTACGATAAAAGTCCCCGTACCTGTGAATGGATCAAGTACATGAACACCTTCACTTGCCAGTGATTTTCCAAAATGTTTTTTAAGCGCGTCATCAACAGAATGAATAATAAAATCAACAACTTCAACAGGTGTGAATACAATTCCTAGTCTTTCAGTCGTTTCTTTAAAACCTACTCTGAAGAATTTATCATAAAGCTGAATAATGATTTTTTGCTTACCTTCTAAATTATCAACACCTTCAGCACGTACTTTAACGCTTTCATAAAATGCATCAAGACGATCTTGTTCCTTAGATAACCCATTTTTATCTAGGATTGAAATCATAGCTTCCATTGACTTCGAAACTGGATTTTTCTTAATAAACTCATACGTTTCGAACAAAGCTTCAAAGACAGGTTTTGTAATCATATGTTGTGCCAACATCTCAATAGCCTGTTCTTCACTAATTGAATCATTTAGGTTATATCGCAAACTCTTAAGGAACTTTTGGAATTCTTTGTATTCAACACTCTCGCGATTTTCTAACATTACTCTTATACGCATCATGTGTTGTTGTGCAATCTCAGCAACATCCTTAGACCAATCTTCCCAATAACGAACGTTACCAACTTTTCGAACTATTTTTCCATAAATAGCATTTTCCAAATCAGTCAACTCTGACCAATCAGCTTCCATTTGATAAGCTTCTGGCTCCCTCAAGCCACCTTTAGGTGCATCACCAACACTTGTCGTACCAATTACTGATGGTTTCTTCTTATTTAACTCCAGTTTATTAATCATAGAGTCAAAACGCTCATCTAAAGAACGTAAAGCATTGAGTACTTCCCAAACTACTGAGTATGTTTTATTATTATCCAACACACTATTTTCGTCGACACCTGCAGGTATCCCTATTGGTAAAATTACATAGCCATACTCCTTATCTGGAGCTTTACGCATTACTCGACCAACAGCTTGGGCAATATCAATCTTTGATTTACGTGGTTTCAAGAACATTACTGCGTCAAGATCTGGTATATCTACACCTTCTGTTAAAAAGCGTGCATTTGATAAAATGCGGCATGTATTTTCCGGGACGTCAGATTTCAGCCAAGCAATTTTTTCGTTTTTTTGCAGTGCGTTCATTGAACCATCTGCATGCTGAATTTCAACAGAAAATGCACCACTTGTTTCATAAAGATACTCTTCTACTACCTGTTGGAACATCTCTGTAATTAATTTAGATTCTTTAATAGTCCCAGTAAATGCGATTGCTCTTTTCATAGGTTTACCTTCTACTTGATCTGAGTTACTTTTTCGTTTTACCAGACCATTCCAGCAACCAATGATTTTAGTAACATCATCAAAATGGAGCTCTTTTTCATTCGCCAACATTTGTTGGAATCTCTTTGCAACCACTTCTTCGTCTACTGCTAATATCATTACTTTATAATCTGTCAAAATGCCGTTCTTAACAGCGTCTCCGAATCCGATTCGATAGAATTCTTCACCATACAATTCTGAGTCATTCATATCTGCAATAATAACCGAATTTTCCTTAGCCTTAGTTTTGGCATCTTCCCCATATACGCGAGGTGTTGCTGTTTGATATAGGCGTTTGGTAGCTTTAATATTTGTATCACTATGCACTTTAGTGAATGCTGACTCTTCTTTATTTAATTCTGTTTTCCCTGTAGTTCGATGTGCTTCATCACAAATAACTAAGTCAAATTCATAAAAACCATGTTTTTGTGCTTCAATAATTACATCAATTGATTGATAAGTGCTGAATACAGTTAAGAATTCGGTTTTTGTGTTATTTTCTTCAATTTTATTTTTGTATTCCAATAACTTTTCATAATTAGTTGTGGCTGGATAACCGATATCTGAAGCTGCGATATCTTCTAGTTCGGTTTCCCCTTTTTGTTTCGTTACTTTTCGGTCTGAACACACCGCGATTGAAGACATTTCATATCGAGTATCAGCATTCCAACTGCGTAGAGTTTGCGATAGCAACTGAATACTAGGTACTAAATAAAGGACACGAAAAACATCATTTTTCTTAGCCGCCAATTCTTCTGCGATCGCCATTGAAGTATACGTCTTCCCTGTACCAGGTGCCATGATTAGTTTGCCGCGATCTGCGGTTTTAAAGCCATCTACTACAGCTTTAATTGCAGGAATTTGATGCTTTCTCGGAGTTTTTTTATCTGCTATTTTCACTTCTTTAGGTTTATTAAATGAATAAGCAGACCAATCTATTTGACTCTCATAGAAATTTGATAAACCAATACGTTGGATATCTTTGCTTCGATTTTCGAAAGCTTCCTCTGCATTTTGGGTCCATTCATCAGTAGAACTCACTAACAGACCTTTTGAATAATATGTCTTCCCAACTTCATTAAAGAAAGAATCAATATCGTCTTTTCGAATTTTTTTATCTTTATCATAAAATTTACATTGAATTGCGACTAGTTCATCTGTTTCACGTTCTTTTGCTACTAAGTCAACACCTGTGTCCTTTTTTGGAATATTGTATTCCGCAGGAACATCGCTTAATTTCCATACATTTTCATATAAACGCTTATACGTTGGCTCATTTTGTAGATATGCAATCGTTAACAATTCAAACAATGTGCCACGATCTCGCTGTGTCCTTTTTTCATCATCTATTTCATCCATTAATGAAATAAAACTTTTATAGTTTTTCGCTTCCAACTTTTTCACCGTCCTGTTTACACTTTTGCATCCCTTTTTCACATTTCAATTATATCAATAGATATTTTAAGTATAAACAGGCATTATCGGTTTCACTCAATTTGTCTTCTATATTGCATGTAGCACAAGCTTTTTCCTGTGGATTTATAGAATTCATTAGTAGAAGTGTTGTATCGTACGTAGTCTTGTTTAGTGCATATTTTCATTTTATTGAAACTGTCGTAAGCTATAAAAGGTCTGCTACAAATTTCACATATGTGCCATCGCTTTGCTGTGATTTTGACATGGCGCCATGTAAGTTCACGGTTCAGTGGATTGTCTTTCAGGAGGCGATCTACAATCGCATGATATTGCTTGAGGTTCGATTTAAACAATTGAAAATCGTCCTGCAAATCTTGTTCTGATGTGTATTCCCCTGTCTGAAAAACAGACAGGAGTTTATCGGTCAAGTAATTACAAAGGACTTTACGCTCTTCTTTCGGGAGATGCATCATAGTTGAAACACCATCCCTTTATTGCCCGCTAAATCAGATGTTGTTCTGACTTTTTTACGACCAATGACTTTAAGTCCTTTCGCTTGATTCGAAAAGTCTTCATAAGCTACTTGATTCTCTTGGTCTTGATTACGGAAGTAGTCATAATTGGTCTTATTGTGAGCCGATGTGTTATGCGAAGGGTATTCAACATCTATCGGTAACACCTCATTGAATTTAGGAGGCCCTTCTACACGTTGCTTTAGAACTTCTTTTGCCAGCTTATCTCGATGTTTTGTCAGATACAATAGTTGCGTCATGAGTGCATCTGACACATCAAAAGGTGACACTTTACCTGCTGAAACATTTTGAAGATGCTCTGTGAGCGTCTCAGAAGGCTTTGTAACTTCGTATTGATAGAAATTAGAAGGCTTACCTTCTAGAACTTCTACCATAATCTGAACGGCTTCTTCTTCTGTGTCTATGGCTTCTTCAATAGAAGTTCCTTCATATAACTGAATTTCCATAAAGCTCAATTGCAAAGCGTATCTCATCGTTAAAATGTTTAGATGTTTTGATTGTAGTAATGTAGAGCGTAAAGCTCGCTCTATATCCATTTTAATTACAATGACCATAGGGTCATAACTATACGTTCCTTGTTCAACCAGCTTGTAATAATTGTCTAGTAAGCTACGAACACCTTCTTGATTGTATTCATATAAATCCTCAATTGACTTCTGTTTTGTGTAAGTGTCAAACATTGCTCAATCTTCCTTTTGTCTATCCCTGTAGGCATATTCTTATCGGAAGTGTTTTTGAGAAGGTTATCTTAACGTGATGATTTTTCTTTTGCCTGAACTATAATAGCTCCAATCAGGACAGCAAAACCGTAAATTGGATTTACCATAGCAGCTATGCATGATAAAGGTAATAAATACAACATTGAAGGCAACCTCCTTTGAATCTATTATTTTGTGACCTTCAATAATTAATTACGCCTATTATGTTTCTTACACACATTTTTAATAAAATTTTTATTGATTTTTCTGTTCCTATTAAGCTATAATCTAACAAGACAATTTAGAAAGCTTTATCAGGACTAAGGTTCAGATTGCCTTAGTCCTGCTCTTATATTTGACTACAATTTTAAGTACATGCTATAATAGATTTATCTAAAGTGCAAACCTTCCAATTGTTGTTTGGTTTACAACGTGAGTAGGGCATCCGCCGGCCAGCGGGTGCTCTTTTTCTGCTCTTTTTTAAATCCATGTACTCATAGTCTTTACTTGCATTGTCCACTTTGAAGACATGCTGGCTCCTTCGTAACAATGTTTTTTGACTCAATGGCAACACTTGAAAATCATAATACATACTCAAAACTCTGATTAGTGGAATCGGATTTCTTCTAGCAGTAGAATTTCTATCATATTCAGTTTTCAAAGTACAATTAAACCCAACATTATCGACAATCTGAACTTCTTCAACTTCAACAGGTATTTCAACTATACTTTCTTCAGTATGCGTTTCTTCCTCAATATCATTTAGTAGATCATTAATCTCTTCATCGAATATCAGTTTCTCAACTGCCATTTCAAAACGAACTCGTTCTTGCATTACAGCAACGTCGTCCAGCTCTTCTCGAACTGCTTTAGTTGCCTCTGCATAAGTTAATTGTTTCATTTCTTGTTCAGCTACTGGTCTGTTAATCTCATCTATTAACATACTCATAAATGGTGGTATTGACTCTTCTTTTTGATTCGTGACTCCAATTACTTCCTCTGTAGAATTGGATATTTCAACTCCTTCAGGATAAAAGCTAATTCGAGTATTACGAGGAAAATCAATACCGAAAAGTTCACGATGCTCATTTTTTGCAGTGACTGTTTGTAATCCCAGTTTGGCCAAAGCAACTGTATAAGCCTCATTAAATTCATTGTTTGACATACTAAATTCTTTCAACATTTCTTTTATGGTCTTTCTGTCAACAACTCCACGCTCTTGTAGGCATTGTTGAACTGCCTTTTCAACAACATTTGCATTTTTAAGTTTTTTTTTATATGAAATTACTGTTGCATCTTCCGTCGGATAAACTGATTTTGCCACATCTTCTCCAAAAATTTGTGCAACTAAATTACGATTCATTTTTGAAACAGAGATTCCACTATTTTTTGCTTTGATTGCAATAGCTTCTAATTGATTTAGATCCATCTCAGAGATCAATGGTACGCTATATACGCTTAATCGACGTACATCTGAAGCTTCTTGCTCGGTACGTTCAGCAGTACGAAGGCGTTGATCTTGAAGTTTATTGTAAACATCATCTGTTAAATCTTCATCTGCACGTTTGTTAATTAGTCCAAGGAGTGCAGCAAAAGACATCGTCTGACAGATAGAATCTGGAGATGTGCCTGCAATTGTGCTTTTCATTAATTTTTCTATCTCACTCATTGAATAGAAGAATGAGCAGTCATTTTCATCTTTTGTCAGTTGAACAGGCATAACTACGGAAGCAACACATTTAAGAGTTTCAAATAATTTACGTTTAAAATGGCTACGTGAAATCAAATAATATGTCACGGGACATACTTTTTTAAATGTATCCGACTCGATAAAAGCCATGTTTTGTTTTACTCGTTTTGACAACTCAGTTTTCATTTCGATATCGAATAAAGAATGGATAAAACGAAAAGCTTTTCTTTTACTTCCTACAAAATGCTCTAATAACATAAAGTTTGAATGTGCTTTATGGCACATACAACCGTCAGCAAAGCATTTGTACATATGATTACCTTCAGGATAAGTAGAAATAGAGGCTGATGGTCTAGAATCGTCATGTACAACACAAGCGAATTTTGTATTAGGCAAGCTGAATAAGTCTGTCATTGGAAGTTGATTGAATAATTCATGCACATCTATCAAATCCAATTCAATGATGACATCCTCTGCATTATCTGTTAATGCTTTGTAAGCAAAATGAGAAAGATGAGATTCATTGTCCGCACCATCATTTTGCAAGTTCTCTAAAAAGATTGAACGGAATTTATGCACATTCCCTGCTTTGATTGCCTCAATAGAATCAGTCGTATTGTTACTTTCACCCTTAGTAATTGTATACTTGTTCTTCTCTTCATCAGGCTTTGGTGCCCCTGGTACTTTTGGTAAGTCCTTTGTTAATTCAATAAGAGCTTCTGCGTTAAATGGTGCTGCATTTTCATTCACATAGGGTTTAGATCCATAAAGAGCCCCATTGAATAATCGAGAAGCTTCATTACAGCTGGTATCTACTAATCTTTCAGTATATACAGAATTAAAAATTTTAAATAAGGCATAATGAGCTTCTTTCAACAATCCTTCATACTCAGTAAATACACGGTCTGCAACGAACCCAACTCGAAATTTAGGTAATTCCGGAGTATAGGATTGAGTGCGATAAATGATAGCTACCTCAAGACCAAATTCTTTTGCTAAAGCAATAATATTTTCTTCTGTAAATGGATACGGTGGAGCATCAGTCTTTTTGGGATCTACATTATCAATGTCTACTAAACATAATTGTTGACGAATAAATGTGTTTGATTTTACGTTTCCATTTCCAGCATGAACAGATGGAAAGAAGATTCTTCCTTTTGAAACGTGTTCAGCTAGTTCCTTTAATGTTACTTTTTGAAGTTTTAATTCGTTAATTCCTCTTAATTTTCCATAATCAGTATCAATTGGTTTTGTTTTGTGGACTTGTGGATGAAGCATAACTTCTACTTGCGCCATGTCCAATGACCTCCCGTTTTATTTCGTTGTTTGGATTTTCATCAGTGTGTGAGTTTTTAATTATTCATCTAAAGTGTTTGGAATGTTTTATCTGTAGTGGTATCGTCGGCCAACGATAAGTTTAGAAGTTGTTTGTTGCCTTTGTATAGGCAATAGGAATAAGCGGCACCGTCAGTCTTCGCGTCTGGATCAGCTTATTTTATAGGAGGAATTAAATCTTTGGTAGTTTGTTCAAGCGGCACCATCATTCTTAACGTATCAGGATCGGCTTGCATTTTAAATGAAGTTTCTTTCGGGAGCTCGTAAGCGGCAGCATTAGTAGGAGGCCTTCATACTCTGGCTCAACCTATTCGAAACAATCATTATTTAGTGACTACATACAAGTTTAATTCTAAGTTATTTTTAAAATAACACGTTTTGATTCTAGATACAAGCAAAATGATTCTAGAACCAATTAATTGATTGTTGACTCATTCCAAATGTATAATATAAGTAATAATTATTCGTTTGGAGGCAGCTTATTATGGCTAGAAAAATAAGAAATGTTCTTCCTGAAAACCAATCACATAACCGCCTTAAAACTAGAGTTTCAATGGGAACAACTGTTAAGTTTGATATACTTAATGCCGCTAAAGATTATGCGAAAACAAACGATATCCCGTTGTCTAGAATCATTGATGAGGCATTACTTTTGTTCCTAGAGAAACATGGTATTACATTAGAAGAAACTGAGAATCCTTCTATTAAATAAACATCAATATGGAAACCATTTAGGCTTCTTTTTTCTCTTCTCTTCAAAAGCAGGATGTAATTTAATCACTCTAAACCTTTGAGCCGTCTAGTATGGAGCCACATTGACTAAACTAGAAACATTAAGAAATTAGCCATTGCTCCCCCTGTTTACCCCTAAACTATGGAAATAACTCAATCATATTAACTTCGATGATGTTAAGTTGCTCTTGTATGTGAAGCAGACTAACTATGAGCACGCTTGAGCCTTAGAGCCACATGGGTTAAATTCACTTCAACCAAACTAGAAACATTAATTAGTTTTTTATTATTATTCGTCCCCTTACTTCAAGTTCTAATAGTGTCTCAAAGAAGAAGGATTCTTTGTATCCTGCGAACTGAAGAAGCAATCCTCGCTCCATAACACGTATTACTTTTCCTATTCGCTCTACTGATCCTACATAATCATAAAAAGTAATCACTTTAACATTGATGTAATGACTTGCTACTTTCATTCGGTTACGTCTTGCTAATACAATACGATCTTCTGTTTGTTCAACTGTTTCTTCTACTCTCATGTGTCTTACTGACATAAAAATCTTCCTCTCTAAAATATTTTTCTATTAAATACGCTTCTACAAATATCATTACTTTCTATGAATATTATTTACACATTAAAAAGAAAATGATTTTATGATAATTTTTCGGTCAACTCTAAAACCTTGTCAAATCAACATTTCTATTAAAATCGGGATAATAAAGTATATTCTTTTATTATCCCGATTTTAATTAAAGTAAGTTATCAGCTTAAATTTAGGTGACCCAATTTACTTAGTTATTAAGAGTTAGAGGAACCGTTTACCTTGAACTTCTTTTAGTTAAGTTTCTACTTTTCTGTCCGATTAATTTTCATTTGATTTTATTTGACAATTCATTCCTTCATTTATTATTATTGAATTATGGTAAGTAGAATTAATTACCATCACAACTACACAAAAGATAAACGCGCAACCAAAGGCGCATGAGAAATTAAGTATGGTAGACTGGCTGCTTCGTAATAGTTGCAGTCAATTTGCTATTTTTTCTTATGATGCGTCTCCTGGTTGCGTTTTTTATTTCAATATCTGTACGTTCTATTGAAATAAAAATCACATTAATCGATAAAATCGGTATCTTCCCGAACGAACACGAACATAGAAATCATCAATTTAACAGATTTTTTTGGGAGGAAAGATTTTATGCAACAACTTATTTCTACAAACGTGGTTATTCAAATTCCATCTGATTATGTGCTCATCTCTAAGACAGAATTTGAAGAACTTAAACAACAAGAGCTTTCAGGGGCGTATTGGTCTATGAAGGATCTTGAAAAGCGGACAAATAAAAAACATGAGTGGATAAAAGAAAATATTCTGTATCCTGAACGGTTCAGAAAAATTTTAGATGTGAGCCATGGCGGTTTTGTCTTCTATCCAAAGTCTAAAGGTCAAACTTGGTCCTTTCATGCTACAAAAATGGCTAAATTCCTTGATGACTATTTCCGAGAGATTTTTACTAGTTAACTTATTCAATTTGAAAAGCGCTATTAAAAATTTTATGATTAGGGTGACCGTTATTTTGCCTCGGTCATCCTTTAGGAAATATAGAGGGTGAACAAATGGCGAGCATAGTAAAACGAGGAAAAACATTTCAATATACAGTAAGTCGAACAATTAATGGCAAGTACAGCCCAATTCGAAAAGGTGGCTTCCGCACAAAGAAAGAAGCTCAAATTGCTGCTGCAGAAATTGAAGCACAATTAGCAAAAGGTTTGGTTCCAGTAGTGAAAAAAATTCCTTTAGATGAATACTTCGAAAATTGGATTAAGCTCTACAAAGAACCTAAAGTGACTCGAGTTACGCTTGAGCATTATAAGTATTCATTAAAGGCTGTTAAAGATTACTTTTTTGATAAGCCCATACAAGACATAAAGAGACAAGACTACCAATTGTTTTTGAATTGGCTTGGTAAAGGAAAAGCCAAAGAAACTGTTGCAAAAGTTAATGGGCATATCAAGGCTTGTGTAAAAGATGCTATTGAGGACCAAATCATTCAAACTGATTTCACTAGAAAAACGGAGCTTACCTGGTCTGTACAAGCCAAGAAATCAACAGAAAAGCACTTGAGCTATGAAGAGAGTGAGCGTCTACTGCATAGCATCTGGAGTCATCTAGATGAAGGATTAGGCTACTCCTTATTGCTCTTAGCGATGACTTCTGGTATGCGTTATGAGGAACTTATTGGATTAACCAGAAAAGATTTTGACTTTGCTAATAACACAATCACCGTTAATAAAACCTGGGGCTACAAGAAAAATTCACAAAAAGGGTTTGGCCCAACTAAGAACGAACAATCCAATCGTGTTATTAAAATGGATCCAGTGACAATGAGCCATTTTAATAAGTTGTTTAAATCAACACCGACTAACCTAGATCAATTAGTCTTTTACAGTCAATCCTCAAAATATAAGGTCATTAGCAACACGAACGCTAATAAGCTACTGAAAAAATTATTAGATGAATTAAAAATCCATTCAATAACCATGCATGGCTTGCGGCATACTCACGGCAGCATATTGCTCTATAAAAAAGCATCCATTCATTATGTAAGTGAGCGATTGGGTCACGGTGATATTGAAACAACATTAAAAGTGTATACTCACGTTTTGAAAGAATTACGGATAGCTGACGAACAGCTTAGTATCAAGACTTTTGAGCAGATGATCGTGTAATTCCTTGTGTAGAATTTGTGTAGAAAATGTGTAGAATCAATCAAAATTCTATCTTTTTCTAACGTATACTCAAAAATAAAAAAGGCTCACAAACCCTGTCAAATCAAGGTTTATGAGCCTTCTGAAGAATCAAAACTTAACTAAAAAAAACCTAAAGATACCGGTGGTCGGGGTCGAACCGACACTCCAGAAGGAACACGATTTTGAGTCGTGCGCGTCTGCCAATTCCGCCACACCGGCATAATATAATTTTCAAGTTATACTTGAAATCATGTACACTTAACGTGACAAAAATAAATGTACCATCCTTATAGAAATTTGTCAATCTATTTTATATATAAATTATTACCAATCTAATCTCCAATTGGAGAAAAACATATTTATGGATCGCATAAATCATTTGATCCTTTATGTTCCTCTACCTTAGTCGGTGCTATTGATTTTTTGGTCCTTTGTCAAATGTTGGGGTAACACTTGAGAGAACAAGAGAATTTGAGTATAAGATTAACTTTTCCTGCCCATACATTTCTTCCGAAGCGTAGCGAGGAAGGAATGTATGGGTAGGTCGCGGC
>JAEXYZ010000072.1 GCA_023405135.1 Bacillota bacterium
GGAAAAGGGTATCATGCCCGCCACTCCAAATAAAGCCGAGGTGTTCGTCTGGAAAAGACAGAGTATGTTAAGTGGCTCACTGGCTCAATTAACAAGTGGTTCAATATTCGGTTGCGATATACAATTGCTATTGAATTTAATCATTAAATTGCTCCATACTTCTTCCACTCTTTTATTTTCTTTGGATAGCAATTAAATTACTCCATCTAGTTTTTATAAAGAATTGCTAGAATATTTATATTCTTATAGAATTAAGAGAAAAATGAATTAAAAAGGATGTTGGCTTATGAGGAGGGTGTCGTTACAAACAAAGATTTTAGGGTTAACATTATCACTAAGCTTCTTAATAATTCTCCTATTAACATCTTACTTTGCTTATATGAATAGTAAACAGATCGTAGAAGATCGAGGTAGGCTAGCTTTGGAATTATCTAAATCGATTTCTTTTATGCCTACAATTATCGAGGCTTTTGAATTGGACAATCCATCAGCTACAATCCAACCAATTGTTGAGAAAATACGTGAGAAAACAGGGGCTGAATTTATTGTAGTCGGAAATAAAGATGGAATCCGTTATTCCCATCCACAACAATCTGAAATAGGAAAGAAAATGATGGGAGGAGACAACGAAAGAGCAATCAAAGCTGGTGAATATTATGTTTCAGAGGCTCGTGGTTCCCTTGGTCTTTCTATGAGAGGAAAATCACCTATATTTAATAAGAACGGAGACATAATTGGTGTAGTTTCGGTTGGTTTTTTAGTAGAAGATATAGAACGTCAAATATTTAGGGATCTATCCAAAGAGCTTGTTATTTCTGCCCTAGCTCTTATTGCTTCTATTATTGGTAGTTTTTTACTTGCGAAAAGTATTCGTAAAGATACATTAGGATTAGAACCTTATGAAATCGTTAATTTATATAAAGTTAAAAATGCTGTATTACATTCTGTACAGGAAGGTATTTTGTCCACTGATCAAAATGGAATAATTACTTCAATGAATCAACGGGCAAAAACTCTACTTGGAATAGAAGGCTCGGTTCGCAATTTAGAGGTAGATGGATTATTCCCAACAAGTTATTTATATGATGTGTTGAATTCTGGAGAGCCACAATTCGATAAAGAAATGAGTTGGAAACAGAAAACAATTATTGTGAGTTGTACACCAATTTTTGATGAAAAAAGTGTCATTGGTGTAGTCGCTGTGTTTCGTGAAAAGACGGAAATCGAACAAATGATTAACAAGTTATCGGAAATGAAAACATATTCAGAAGAGTTAAGAGCACAAACTCATGAATTTACAAATAAATTATATGTACTATCTGGATTGTTGCAATTGGGTGAGTTTGAGGAAGCGATCGACATGATTCAAGGTGAAACGTCTGAGCTGGAATTTCAGAATCAGATTGTATTTGAACAAATAAAAGACACAAAAGTACAAGTCATTTTATTGGGGAAAATTGGGAAAGCATCTGAGAAGAAGATTCTATTTGAAATAGATCCTGAAAGCTACATAGAAAGACTTCCTGATCATATTAGACTGTCTCAGTTAACACTTATTCTAGGCAATATATTAGACAATGCCTTTGAGGCAGTCTCTGGCATAGATGAACCAATTATAAAATTCTTTGCCACTGATATAGGGGAGGATATTATATTTGAAGTAAGTGATAATGGAAAAGGCATAACAGAAGAAGATTTGTCCTCTCTTTTTAATCGGGGCTTTACTTCGAAAACTGGAGAAAATCCAAGAGGTTACGGATTGTCAAACGCTGACCGTGCAGTAAAAGAAATAGGTGGCATTATAGAAGTACAGAACGGGAAAGAAAACACTGTATTCACGGTATATCTTCCAAAGAAACTGCAAGGAGGGGAACAACAGTGAAAATAAGAGCAGTTATAGCAGAAGATGACTTTCGTGTAGCGGCTATCCATGAAAAATTTTTAGGCAATTTTGATGGAATAGAAGTTGTTGGAAAAGCATTAAACAGCAAAGAGACAATCGAGATATTAGAGCAAAATAAACCTGATTTGCTTCTTCTTGATGTCTATATGCCAGATCAACTTGGTACAGATTTGCTACCAGTAATTCGTGAACAATTTCCAACATTAGATATTATTATGATTACGGCAGCTACTGATAAAGAACTATTTGTAAAAGCGCTTCATTATGGTGTCGAGTATTTTTTAATAAAACCAGTGAAAATGGAACGTTTCTATCAAACTATGGAAGATTATCTAAATAAATCTCAGCTCATTCAATCAAAGGATGAAATAGATCAGGATTTTGTAGATCTTATTTTAAAAAAATCTCCTCCTTCTAATGATACGAAAGAGCCAACATTACCAAAAGGAATCGATGAAATTACATTAGTTAAAGTAAGAAGTGTACTAGAGGCAAGTAATACAAGCTTGTCGGCAGAGCAAGTAAGTGAGCAAATAGGTGCTTCAAGAATAACGGCAAGACGTTATTTGGAATATTTGATTACTGTAAAAGAATGTAAAGCTGAAGTTGTATATGGTGTTGTAGGAAGACCTGAACGAAGATATTGTAAAATTTAATAGAAGTTACCTATAGGTTACGAAAAGAAGTTGACTAACAATGATTTTGGTCTAAAAGTGGGCGCTCGAGATTTTGAGTCGCCCACTTTTTTGTTGAAAAAAATTATGATGAAATACGTGAACACAATGAACAAAAGTTTCTAAATGTTCTTAAAATACATTATTTTGCAATCGCTTACAAATCCAATCTTCTAATTTACAATATATCTAAAGGGGAAATAGTAAATTGTTATTTCACTTTATTCGGGGAGGAGTAATAACTATGTTAGCTTTATTAGGGTTTTTAATGATTATTGTATTTATGATTTTAATTATGAGCGGGCGACTTTCTGCTATGATTGCTTTGATAATTGTACCGATTATATTTGCAATTATCGGTGGATTCAGCAGTGAAATGGGTCCTATGATGTTAGAAGGAATTAAAAGTGTAGCTCCTACAGGGATTATGATTTTATTTGCAATTCTTTATTTTGGTACTTTGATTGATGCAGGAGTGTTTGATCCTATTATTAATACAATACTTAAAATTGTAAAAGGAGATCCAGTTAAAATCGCCATTGGTACAGCGATTTTAGCACTACTTATTTCTTTAGATGGCGATGGTACTACTACATACATGATTACAATCTCAGCAATGCTTCCACTTTATAAAAGAATTGGAATGAAACCTATTATTTTAGCGGGAATTGCTGTCTCAGCTTCTGGCGTAATGAATCTTCTTCCTTGGGGAGGACCAACAGCAAGGGTAATGACAGCGTTAAATCTTGAAATGTCTGATGTTTTCACACCTGTTATTCCTGCTATGATTGGTGGCGCTCTCTTTGTTCTACTAATGGCCTTAATCTTAGGAAGACAAGAAAGAAAGAGAATCGGTGTAATAGAGGTTGATTATCAAGCAATGGTACAGCTTGCGGCAACAGTTGAGGATGTACATCTTAAGCGTCCAAAATTAATTATTTTCAACTATGCTTTAACGATAGTTCTTTTAATTGCACTAATTACAGAGCTATTTCCTCCAGTTGCATTGTTTATGCTTGGTTTTGCTATTGCTATAACTGTCAATTATCCAAAAATAAAAGATCAAAAAGAACGTGTAGCAAATTATGCCGACAATGCTTTATCTGTAGTTTCAATGGTATTTGCAGCAGGTATTTTTACGGGAATTCTTTCTGGAACTACAATGGTAGATGCGATGGCAAATTCTGTTATTCAGTACATTCCAGAATCTATGGGCTCGCATTTTGCCATTATAACAGCATTAATTAGCGCACCTTTTACTTTCTTTATGTCTAACGATGCCTTTTACTATGGTGTACTGCCACTACTTGCGAAGGCCGGAGCTGTCTATGGGTTAGATCCATCTTTCATTGGAAGAGCTTCTCTTTTAGGACTTCCAGTGCATCTTTTAAGCCCTCTTGTGCCATCTACTTATCTATTAGTAGGAATGGTCGGAGAAGATTTCGGGAAATTACAACGTATCTTCTTGAAATGGGCATTTGGTTCAACGATTGTCATGATTGTAGTATGCTTAATTTTAGGTATTATACCAATATGATAAAATGCTATATAAATACATTCTATAATAAGGATGTACATAAGAAAGATATTATTATATAATAATATTAGAATACAAGTGATTCGAATAGATAACCGTTTCCGATAGGTGCTGGTAACACTTATCATTAGGAAACGGTTATTTTTATTTGAGTAAGCATTCTAATAATAAAGGCTGTTATGTTTATTTAATCTTAATTAATTCGACATATTGCCCTCTTAATTTACATATGGATACTTAGAAGATATTTAGTAAGAAAGTAGGGGACTCATATAGGAAATTCATCTAATCAACCCTTCAATGGTTCAATCCCACAACCGATAAGGAATGATGGTGCAGGATGGTGGGATTTAGGCCCTCGTGATGTTATAAGAGATTTAGAGAACCCGGATTTACTTGTTCCACCAGTAACGGATTCGGGAACGCTTCAAAATTTAAAGTTTTCTTTCTCTGATACTTATATGCAGCTAAATAAAGGCGGTTGGTCGCGGGAAGTTACTGTAAGACAGCTTCCGATTGCAACTACACTTGCGGGAGTAAACATGGCTCTAACTCCTGGGGGCGTACGCGAGTTACATTGGCATCAACAAGCTGAATGGGTAATCATACTTTTAGGTCGTGCACGCATTACGGCTGTTGATCAAAATGGAAGGAATATGATAGCTGATGTAGGTAAAGGAGATTTGTGGTATTTTCTTCCTGGCATTCCACACTCGATTCAAGGGCTTGAAGAAGGGTGTGAATTTTTGCTTGTATTCGATGATGGTACATTCTCAGACTTTAATACTTTATCTATTTCAGATTGGTTTGCCCATACGCCAAAGGATGTACTTTCGGCGAATTTTGGCGTGCCGGAAAGTGCATTTTCTCAAGTTCCAAATGAGCAAGTTTACATTTTTCAAGGGAAAATTCCCGGGCCTATTGAATTTCAGCAAGTGCCTGATCCATATGGAACTGTGCCTATAAGTTTTACCCATAGATTACTAGCGCAGGAACCTCAAATTTTTCCAGGTGGGTCAGTACGTATAGTCGATTCAACAAATTTTCCTATCGCAACTCAAATTGCTGCAGCTTTAGTTGAAATTAAACCTGGTGGAATGAGAGAATTACATTGGCATCCAAACAATGATGAATGGCAATATTATATTTCAGGAACTGGTCGAATGACCGTTTTTGCTGCAGATGGTACCGCCCGAACTTTCGATTATCGAGCAGGAGATGTAGGCTATGTACCTTTTGCATTTGGACATTATATTCAAAATACTGGTGACCAAAGCTTGTGGTTTCTAGAAATGTTTAAAAGCGATCGATTTGAGGATGTTTCTTTAAATCAATGGATGGCATTGACGCCTCATGAATTGGTGAAAGAAAATTTACATGTTGGATCGGAATTAATGAATGCTTTACGTAAAGAAAAATGGCCAGTTGTAAAGTATCCTGGATTTTCTCATTTTCCAAGATAATTGAAGGGGAAACTTACTATATTTTAAATTAAAAAAACCAAGAATTCACCTTCGTGACCTTGGTTTTTCTTATGAATCTTTTTTCAAGAATTAGCCCTTCATACGTTCTTAACTTTTCCAATTATTTTGTGTTTTAATAACCTCAAAAGGACGCATCATTTCATAATCCTCAATGCCACACATATCGCCCAGTGTATGGTCCAAAACGGGCAATAATGGATGTAACATAACCAAAGGGGGCTTGAACAGTATCTTTTAATCCTTCCTCATAAGGGTTTGGAGGAATTGGTGGTCCAGTAAAAATTAAGATTCCTTCATTCTCGTATTGAGTTACATCAAATGGTTGCCGTTCAAGAATTTGAAAATCAACCAAATGAAGATGAATCGGATGAGGATCATCATCGATTAAATTTATAATTCTCCAAATTTCAGTAGTATTGACTTCAATTTTTTCAGAAATTCGATCTATCCACATTTTTCCATCCAATAAATTCAAGGAACGACCAAACTGATCTTTCGTTCTAACAAGGGTTAAATCCCTCGTTCTTTTTGCCATAACCTTTGTAAGTCTGTCGATTTTCCCTAAATAATAGGGAAGTGAGCTAGTATGGGTATTGTTTAATGGAATTGTTACTTTAAATTGCATGATTTCAGCTGTTTCTGGAGACGCATTTTTAGTGATATTTTTTAAAATAATGTTATGCCCAAAATATTGAGAGAAATCAATAATAACATCAATGCGCTCAGCACTTGAAAGTATAAACTCATTTATTTTTATTGTTTTCTCAAGTAAACCACCATCCGAGCCAATTTGATAAAAGGGCTGATTTGTGTCTAATTTTAATGTTAGGATTCGACTGTTTGAAGCGTTTAAAATTCGAAACCGATATTTTCTTGGTTCAACCTTTAAATATGGATAAACTTTCCCGTTTACTAAAATGGTATCTGCATCAAAAGGAGTAACCAAAGAAGGAGAAGGAAGCATTTTATCATTTGAATCTGGTGTACTAGGATAGAAAAGTGATCCGTCTGGATTGAATGAACGATCCACAATTAAAAGTGGAATTTCATATTTCCCCTTTGGTAGATTAAGAGAATGTTCATGCATGTCACGAATGAGATAGAAACCAGCAAGTCCAGCATAAATGTTTAGCCTTGTAATACCAATTGTGTGGTCATGATACCATAATGCAGTTGCACGTTCATCGTTTGGATATGAATAAATTTCTCGCTGAAATAAAGGTCCCGTCTCTTTAAAATTTCTTGTAAACGATGCCTCTGGATATCCATCGCTATGAGAAGGTGTCTTTCCCCCATGTAAATGCACTACCGTTCTCCCCTCAGGAAGAGGATTTCAGAACCATGAATTGTTTTATCAACAGGAAGAAAATGCTTATCTGGTAAATTGTTTATCCACTTAACAAAAATCTTTTCATTTCTCATTACTTCGAAAGTTGGTCCTGGAAATGTGCCATTATAGCCCCACAAGAGAGTTGGTTCGAGATCTCTATGAAGCTTTTGTGAAAATTCTTCCATTGTAACTTCGTAATATGAACTATTGTTTACTTTCTTCTTTGGAAATAAAATGTTTGGAATAGGTAGTTCGTCGGCAAATTTTTGTAACTGTAATATTTGAAATACCTCCTTACCATATAGGTTACTGAATTTTATGTAAGAATATTTCTAAATAGAAGTGTTAATAGTGCAAAACCTAAATTTTAGTAATTATAGGAATTAATTGTAACCTTTTTTCGTTTCAATCGTAACAGAGTATTGAAATGAAAAGGATGTGATTCATTATGTTAGCCTTAAAGCCTAAACATCGAAGTCCTATTAGAATAATCCTTGGAAAAATATTTTTTCGCATAAAGAGATATTTAGAATGGTTTACCGGAAAACAAAAATTTGCTTTGGAACACCATTCAACTTTAATGGAACATAAAGTTTTCTCACATAAATCAATGTTACTTCGCGAATTAAAGGATGTGGAAATGTGGCTACAGCATAATAAAGTGAAGAACCTTAAAATTGCAACTAAAAAGTTAAATAGAATTGTCATAAAGCCAGGTGAAACCTTTTCTTATTGGCGGTTGCTAGGGAATACAACAAAAAGAAATATAAATGCTAACTTAATAATGTACAGTAATGATCGTTTAAATATGTACAGTTTCGACAATAAGCTACATAATATTCCTGAGGTGGAATGTTATGTATATGAAAATTGACGTAAATACAAATAT
>JAEXYZ010000122.1 GCA_023405135.1 Bacillota bacterium
AGGCGTCCACTCGGTCGTTTTTCGGTAACGTATCATAACCCTTTTTAAAACGAGCTACTTTTCGTGCATTTAACAGATAAATCGCTGTTTGAACATGGGGCAAAACCCTATGTAATTGTTTCTTTAAGTAATGGGCCAGGTGCCAACTATATTGATCAGTCGACTCCATACCAATTTTTAATTCGTGAAGCTGATTTTTTTCCGCTGTTCGTAAAACCTTTTGAATTAAGGTGTCCGCACCTTCAACATCATTTGAAACAGAAAAATCAGCGAGTGTGTGTCCCTCGCCATGCATGAAATGGACATGATGGGAGCGCAAACTCACGTCGATACCGACTAGCATTTGTGACATGCCAATCACCTCCTAAGGGGGAATTAATCAAGATACACTCAGACCTGGGTGCCCAGCCGAATCATCGATGTCTGCCTCGTGTATGAGCAATCCAAGTGGGAAGACCATAAATAAGCGCTACACTCTCTTCTCACACTTGGTCGCAGCCAGTGGTTAGACCTTCAATAATGAACGATGGGTAGCAGGCTTTATAAGCAGTACACCAAGTGTCTGCAAGGAGAGAAAGCTATTTCCTGCGAATACCTTGTCTGTTCCATTGTCGCACGGACACCTGTCATGAGTGAAATATTTTGGCTAAATAAAAAGGACGAAGTACTAAAATGGAGCCTCCTCCATCCTTCGCCCTAACAATATGAAATTGGTTATTAAAAATGGGCACATCAAATAAACAGGTAAGCACCTGCCAGCATTACTTTTATGAATATAAAATGGACTAACATTTGGATATTACCTTGTGACTCCCTCGGTAAAACCAGGGTTAAACAGGTAAAACATAAAAAGCGTGAGGGAGCCAAAAGGCGACTACTTCCTATAGGAAAACCAACAGATCCTCCAGCTGTCCGGATCAACTGGAAATTCTATCGGAAAGAGCTCTTACTACTAATATACGAGGAGATCGTAAAATGAAACTCTATAAACTCGGAAAAGTTTTCGCTTTAGGTTTTGTCTCAGTGATACTTTTAACAGCATGTGGAAGTAGTGAAAAAATTAGTACAGCAGCAAATAATAATGAAAATGAAGACAAGACCGAAGAAGTAATGAAAATAAAGATAGCTTTTTCACAAGATGGTAAGCCAATCTCATATGTAGATGAAAATGGTGAAGCGGCTGGCTATGAAGTAGATGCTATGAAACTAGTAGATGAGAAGCTAGAACAGTATGAATTTGAATTTGTTCCTTCCACTTCTGATGATATTTTCATCGGTGTTGAACAAGGCAAATATGCTGTCGGGATAAAAAATGCATTTTTCACAGAGGAGCGTACAGCAAAATACTTATATCCTAAAGAGTTTTTAGGACTAAGTAGCACCGGCCTTGTATTGAAAGCTGAAAATGCGAATATTAAAAGTCTAAGTGATTTAGCATCAGCTGGTCTCTCTTTGGCACCGATTGCATCAAGCAGTGCTCAATATACGCTCGTTGCCAAATTTAATGAACAAAATCCAGATAATCAAATCGAACTTAAAGCTGGTGATGAGTTTAGTTTGGACGTGGTACAATGGGTAAATGAAGGGCGTTCAGATTCAGCAATTGCTCTTGAAGCAATCTATAATAAACAAGTGTTAGATGAAGAAGGTCCATACCATCAATTTAAAGATGATCTGGTTTATAATGAATTTGCAGTGATTGAAACTTGGCCTTTATTCAATAAAAACCAACAAGAATTCGCAGATGCTTACGATAAAGCAATGTCAGAAATTAAAAAAACAGATGCATTAAGTAAATTGATGGAAAAATATTATGACAAAGATTTATTTGCATTGTTGATAGTGCGAATTAATATTTACTAACAAAACCAAGATTCCCAAAGCAACTAAGCTTTCGGAAACCTTGGTTTTTTATTTTCCAACTAATTCCACTTGTCATCTTAATTGTCTCATTCTAAAATGTATTAAAGAACAAATGTTCGTATATAATAAGATGGAGTTGGAGGTGTGGTGATGCATGCGTTAAATTATAGTGAGATAGATTTTGCAGATTCATTTGATGTATATAAACATGCACCCGATCGTTCTATTATGTGCATCGATATGCGTTGTTTTTATGCGAGCTGTATAGCAATGCTTGAAAACCTCGATCCCTTTAAAGTGCCTATTGCGATTGTCGGCAACTTTGAACAAAAAGGGAGCATAGTACTTGCTGCATCTCCTCCAATGAAGAAGTTCGGTATCAAAACAGGGGCGAGGCTTTACGAAATTCCAAAGCATCCCGACATTAAATTATTTGAGCCGAAAATGGAATTTTTCGTGCAAATGTCCATGGAAATTACGAATTTGATCAATCAATATGTTCCGAAAGAAGCCATTCATGTTTACAGTGTAGACGAAAGCTTTGTTGATTTAACTGGCACAGAACAAATTTGGGGGCCGCCTGAAGAAACTGCGAAACATATTCAAGCAAGTATTTATAGTCAATTTCAAATTCCGAGCGCGGTTGGAATGGGGCCAAACATGCTTATGGCAAAGCTCGCACTGGATATGGAAGCGAAGAAAACTGGATTTGCTAAATGGACATATGCCGATATTCCGGAAAAGCTGTGGCCAATTACTCATCTATCCGAAATGTGGGGAATTGGACGTCGAACAGAACGTACGTTAAACAATATGGGGATTTTTAAAATAGGCGATTTAGCGCATGCCGACCTAAGCATGTTGGAAGCTCGCTTTGGGATTTTGGGCAATCAACTTTATTACCACGCATGGGGAATCGATTTGTCTCCCCTTGGAGCTCCCGTAATGCAAGGGCAAGTCAGTTTCGGTAAAGGTCAAATGCTTATGAGGGATTACCGAAGTCGCAGTGAAATTCTCGCCGTGATTCTTGAAATGTGTGAAGATGTTGCAAGAAGAGCTCGGGAAGCTTATCAAGTTGGAAGGACGATTACGCTTAGTGTCAGCTACAGTCGCGATGCCTTTGGAGGTGGGTTCCAACGTGCTCATACAATTGATGAACCGACCAACGACACAATGAAAATTTACAAAGTATGTGAGCAATTGCTAGACCAATATTACGCTGAGCGTTCTGTCAGAAAAATTACAATTAGTCTCTCGAAGCTAGAGTCAGAACGTTCTGTACAGCTCAGCTTATTTGACCATAAAAAATGGAAAAAAAGAAAGCTTGGCGCAACGATGGACTATTTACGTTCAAAGCATGGCTCCACAGCGATTTTGCGGGCTGTTTCCTATACAGAAGCAGGAACCGCAGTTGCTCGCGCCCAACTATTAGGTGGACATAAAAAATAGCTCAACTCTACAAAGGTAATCGTACTCCATTTTTGGAAAAGAGGTGATGAGTATGATTCGAGATCGTGGAAATATTAAATGGAATGCGATGATGCTTCCAGAACACGTAAAGCTACTGCGTGAGTGGCAGGCACAAGATCAATATGTTACAAAACCGCAGTTAGATGAATGGGCATTACAGGAATTGAGCGTACAATTGCAAACTGCTTATAACAATAAAATAGAGCTAGAATTAAACATTTGGGAAGAAAAACGACTATTCAAAGCTACTGGAACAATCGAGAAATTAAATATAAACAATGAAACTCTTTACTTAGAAGATGGTCGGAAATTTCCTTTTCAATCCATTTTCGGTGTATCACTTATTGAATAATTCTAGAAGCTACTTAACAAAGGTGGAGAAAACGACTAAGTTTTCTTCATCTTTTTTATTTCATAATGAGCCATCCTAAGAAAATTGGTTCTATAATAAATGTTGGGGTTTTTAAACAATTTCTAAAATAAAAATGCACAACATCACCTATTTTACTATACTTGAATTGTTGAGAAACAAGTTAGTAAAGGGGAGTTGTGCTGTATGAAT
>JAEXYZ010000109.1 GCA_023405135.1 Bacillota bacterium
GTCTTCACTCGGCTGCGCGCCTTGTCTGACCAAGCGTTTTCAAGACAGTCTGGCTAGTTGCTTCTAAATGATTAGAAAATTAAAAAGAGTGTAGACAAAGTCAAAATTGACTTTGTCTACACTCTGAGAGACCACTCATCCCTTTTTATGAGTGGCCTCTTTATTTATATAAAGCTTACCATTTTACAATCGTAGAGCGGTGAGATGTTTCTTTAATGATGACACCGCGCTTCGCCATTTTTTCAATATATTCATTACCTGGAACAATCAATTCAGGTGGGAATACCCCTCGTTCTGTTATGATGTCACTACCAATCATTACAGCAACAGCTGCAATTGTGCAAGCCGTAGCACGTGCCATCGCTGTCATGTTAGATGCTTCGTCTCTCTTTATATTCATTTCATATTCATATGTGACTTGTTCACCTGATTTCTCACCAGAAACAATTACACGAAGTAAAACAGCATCTTCCTTATCTCCTAAATTCAGCTTTTTCTTTAAAGCCTCACGAACTACATCTCTCACCTTAACTTCGTTACCATCTACTTCAACTTTATTTTCTTTATCGAAAAATCCTAAATCTACAAGTAATTTAAATTTTTCTGCGTGCCCTTTATATCGAACTGTTTTATACTCAAGGGTTTTAACATTTGGGAACGTTTTATGAAGAGTTGAAGTACCTCCTGAAGTGTAAAATGCTTCAAGTACACCAAACTGATCGAAATAAATTGGCTCAACTCCAGAAAGTGATGGAACTTCTTTTAATTCTCCACCTTCAATTATTTTCGCTGGCTCTGTGTAATGATCAATAACCCCTTCAAGGGAAAATACTCTTGTATAGTTAAGTGGTGGTTCTGGCTTTGTAGGTATTCCACCAACATAAAGCTTAATGGACTCAACTGAATCTAACTTTGATACACCGTATCCCGCTAATATATTAATCATACCTGGTGCTACACCTAAGTCCGGAATAATCGTGATGTTTTTTTCTTTCGCTTTTTCATTTAACGTTAAAATACGGTCTGTTACATCTCCTATATGTCCTCCTAAGTCAACGGAATGCACTCCTACATCAATTGCAACTTTTGCAACACTTTCATTAAATTCATAGAATAGTGCATTAACTGATACATCCCCTTTTGACATAACACTCCGTAACTCAGCTTCATTTTTAGCATTTAATGATACGACTTCTATTTTAGTTGTATTTAATGAATCTACAAATTGTTGAGCAGCATTTGTATCTAAATCTGCTAAGTATATTTTCTCTACCTTTTCACTAGAATTTAAATCACGTGCTACTTCTTTTCCCATTAAGCCAGCACCTAACACAACAATCTTCATCACACACATCCCCTTTTGTCATTTAGTTTTCTGTATCAATTTGTGCTCGTTGTAACTTCCCACTGTAGTCGATGTATATGCTTTTCCATTCCGTATAAACATCTAAAGCGGCTTGCCCTGAATCACGGTGGCCATTTCCTGTTCCTTTTGTCCCCCCAAAAGGCAAGTGGATTTCTGCACCTGTAGTCCCTGCATTTACATAAACGATCCCCGTATCTAAATCTCTCTGTGCTTTAAATAGTTTATTAATATCTTGTGAGAAAATAGAACTCGACAAGCCAAATTTCACACTGTTATTTACTTCAATGGCTTCTTCTAAATTTTCAACTGAAATAATGCTAACAACTGGACCGAAAATTTCCTCTTGAGCGATTGTCATATCATTTTTCACATTCGTAAAAATTGTTGGTTCAAAATAGAAACCTTTATCAAATGGTGGTGCAGTTAACGTTCTCCCCCCAACAAGTAACGTTGCACCTTCCTGTTTTCCAATTTCAACATAATGCTGTATTTTCTCAAGAGCACCACGATTAATAACTGGTCCAACTTGGACTGTTGGATCAAGTCCATCACCAATTGTTAATTTACTTATGGCAGCAACAAGCATCTCTTCTAACTCATCTTTTACATCCTTATGAACAATGATTCGGCTACAAGCTGTGCATCGCTGACCAGCTGTTCCAAATGCACTCCACACAATGCCTTCTACTGCCAATTGTAAATTTGCATCATCCATAACAATGACAGCATTTTTACCACCCATTTCAAGCGATACCTTTTTCAAATGCTTGCCACCTAGTTCCGCTACTTTACTACCTGTTTCATTGGATCCTGTAAATGATATGATTTTCACATCAGGATGCTCTATCATAGCTGTTCCGACACTACTACCCGAACCAAACACAACATTTGCAACACCATCAGGTAATCCAACTTCTTCAAATATTTTTGCCATTTCATATGCCATGAGTGGTGTCTCTGTAGAAGGCTTCCATATAACTGCATTCCCTGCAACAATTGCCGGGAATGACTTCCATGTTGCGATTGCAATCGGGAAGTTCCATGGTGTTATTAGTCCAACTACTCCAACAGGTGCCCTCACACTCATGGCAAATTTGTCTGCAAGTTCAGAGGGTGTTGTTTCACCAAAAAGGCGTCTTCCTTCACCAGCCATATAAAATGCCATATCAATACCTTCTTGAACTTCTCCTCGTGCTTCTTCAATTACCTTACCCATTTCTTTCGTTAAAATTTGAGCAAGGTATTCCTTCTTTTCTTTTAACTTAAAACCAACTTCATATAAATAATCTGCTCGTCTTGGTGCAGGTACAAGCGCCCATTTTTTCTGTGCACACTTAGCAGCTGCGACAGCTTCATCAACTTGCACTTTTGTTGATAATGGTACCTCTGCTAATTGTTCTCCATTAGCAGGGTTTAACACAGGAATTCTTTGAAGGTCATCATTCGTTATCCACTTGCCATTAATAAAGTTTTGTAACTTCATAACACCCTCCTTATCTTTATCGAAAAATCAATTATATTGTACTAATATTCGACATTTTCTATTTAATTCCCTTTTTCCCTTAATGTAATCTATTGTAAAAATTTTTTAGTACGAAACTTTTTTGGGATGTAAAACGTATTCCTAAATGTTATAAATGTATTAAACACTGTGGGAGGTTATGAGAATGAACAATCATGAAATTGATTACAAGTTATATGGCGATGATATGCAATTTGTTGAAGTAGAGCTAGATCCTAATGAAACTGTAATTGCAGAAGCTGGAAGTTTAATGATGATGGATGATTCAATTAAAATGGAAACAATTTTTGGCGACGGCTCTAAAAGTAATGGTGGCGGCCTTATGGGGAAATTAATGGGCGCTGGGAAACGTTTAATTACGGGTGAAAGTTTATTTATGACAACATTCACAAATGAAGGTTCAGGAAAGCGTCATGTATATTTTGCCTCTCCTTATCCAGGAAAAATTATTCCGATGGATTTAAGTGAATTAGGTGGCAAAATTATATGTCAAAAGGATGCCTTTTTAGCTGCTGCAAAAGGTGTCTCTGTCGGAGTTGAATTCCAACGAAAAATCGGAGTTGGATTCTTCGGTGGCGAAGGATTTATTATGCAAAAGCTTGAAGGCGATGGTATGGCTTTCGTTCACGCAGGCGGGGCAATTCACCGTGTCGATTTAGAACCAGGTCAAAAATTACGTGTAGATACTGGATGTTTAGTTGCAATGACTTCAACTGTTGATTACGATATTGAAACAGTTGGCGGTATTAAAACTGCATTATTTGGTGGAGAAGGTATCTTCTTTGCATCATTAAGTGGTCCTGGTACGGTTTGGATTCAATCATTACCGTTTAGCCGTTTAGCAAGTCGCGTATTTGCTGCTGCACCTGTTTCAAAAGGCGGTGGCGGTAAGGACGTAGGAGAAGGCGGAATTGGCGGATTGTTTAATCTGTTTAATGATTAATTGAAGGAAAAAAGGTATTTTATGCAATAAAAAACCCCGAGCTATCCAGTTGAAATCGTCATTTAGTATTTTGGGATCGTTCGGGGTTCTATTTTTATAAAGAGAAACAATTTTTTATAATGCTTTTGTAATACGATGATTTTGAGCCAATGATTTTGAGCCAATGATTTTGAATTGGCTGAAAAACGTTTTTTCTCTGTTGTATCAATTTGAGTAATTTGTTCATCACGAATTGTAATGACCACTTTTTTCCATATGTTAATTTTTGAATCGCTTCAATAATTTCATTCATAATATCTTCTTCTAGATTATTCAAAAAACGATTAAGCTATCACTTCATTCGTTTGTAATTGTTTCGCTACTTCTTACAAAGACACTTCTACTGTATTTTCTTTTTTAAGGAATGGATTGATTGGTCGCTTCAATCCTAGATTTTCACGTAAAGTAGTACCTTCATACTCTGTTTTAAATAGGCCTCTGCGTTGCAATTCTGGAATAACTAACTCAACAATATCTTTAAAACCTTGTGGGAAGGTTGGTGGCATAATATTAAAACCATCTGCTGCTCCATTTTCAAACCATTCCTCCAATTGATCAGCAATTTGAGATGGCGTGCCAATAATTTCCCAATGCCCACGAGCACCGGCAATTCGATTATATAATTCATGCAACGTTTTTAAGCCGTTTTTTTCAACAATGCCTTTTACTATATTTGCGCGAACATTTGGGTTCGTTTCATCTACCTGCTGACCATGAAAATCCGGGATAGGGTCATCAATTTGATAACCTGTTAAATCAAGTCCTGTAAAATTCGATAAATAGGCAAGGGCGACATCTGGAGAAATATAGCTATTTAATTTTTTATGTTTTGCAATGGCCTCTTCTTCTGTTTCAGCCACTACGATAAATGCACCTGGTAAAATTTTTAAATCCTCTGGATCTCGACCGTATTTTGCTAAGCGTCCCTTTACATCCTGATAAAAGGCTTGTGCATCTTCCAATGTTTGCCATGCTGTAAAAATTACCTCCGCGGACTTTGCTGCCAATTCTCTTCCTGCTTCTGAAGAACCCGCCTGTACAATTACTGGATGTCCTTGGGGCGTCGTTGGCGAATCTAATGTTCCTGTTATTTTGAAAAACTTTCCTTCATGATTAACTTTCGTTACTTTATCCAAATCATAATAACGTCCGCTTTCCTTATCGACAATTAGTGCTTGTTCATCAATGGAAAACCATAATTGTTTTACCACGTCTACAAATTCTTCTGCCCGTTCATACCGTTCTGCATGCTGATAATGCGCATCTCGACCAAACAATAATGCCTCTTTTTCATTAGCAGATGTTACAACATTCCAAGCCGCCCGACCATTTGATAAATGGTCAATCGCAGAAAATTTTCGCGCTACATGGAACGGATCATTATAGGATGTTGTCAATGTAGCAGTTAAACCGATATTTTTCGTCACTGCCGCTAAAGCAGAAATAATCACAACAGGATCTAATTTTAAACCAGAATGAGAGTTTTCTAAAATAGGTTGGCCAAATACATCTGCGAAAAATAAATTATCAAATTTGCCGCACTCTGCAATTTGAGCGATTTCTATCAGGTAAGATAAATTGATTACTTTACGAACTTCTGTTTTAGGATCCCTCCAGCTTGTAATATGATGTCCTGGCAGATTAATAAATGCACCTAAACGCAATTGACGTTTTGTCATAATACGATCACTCCTATTTATTTTTTATTAAAAAAATTTAAAGTGGTACTTTATTAGAAAATTGATTGATTGGTTTTTCCAGTCCTAAATGCTCCCGCAATGTTGAGCCTTCATATTCCGTTCTAAAAATGCCCCTTCTTTGCAATTCTGGAATAACCAATTCTACAAAATCATTTAATCCATCTGGAAAAGTAGGTGGCATAATATTGAAACCGTCTGCCGCTCCGTTTTCAAACCACTCTTGTAGTTGATCGGCTATTTGTTCTGGAGTTCCAATAATTTCACGATGTCCACGTGCACCTGCTATTCGTTCATATAATTTTCTAATTGTTAATTGCTCGCGATCAGCTAAGTCTTTTACTAATTGAAATCTGCTTTTATTTCCATTTATTTCTGATATATCAGGTAAATCAGGCAAAGGACCCTCAATTGGATATAAGCTCAGATCGACTCCCAGTTGCTGAGATAAAAGAGAGACCCCAAGGGATTCTGGAATAAGACTAAGCAGCAACTGCTGTTTTTCTTTTGCCTCTTCTTGTGTTCTCCCTATAATTGGGTATACTCCTGGCATAATTTTTAATTCGTCAGGATGTCGACCATATTTTGTTAAACGCTGCTTTACATCACTATAAAAATTTTGTGCTTCTTCCAATGTTTGCCGTGCTGTAAAAATAACCTCCGCTGTACGGGCTGCTAACTCCTTCCCTGCTTCTGAAGAACCTGCTTGAACAACTACAGGGTAACCTTGAAC
>JAEXYZ010000112.1 GCA_023405135.1 Bacillota bacterium
CATACAGCACAACTCCCCTTTACTAACTTGTTTCTCAACAATTCAAGTATAGTAAAATAGGTGATGTTGTGCATTTTTATTTTAGAAATTGTTTAAAAACCCCAACATTTATTATAGAACCTTTAATAATAGCAATCAGTTTTGCTATACTTGTCATAATTTTCGAAGGTAAATCACAAACAACAGAAAATCTTAACTGAAAATACCCCAAAAGTTATAGTGGAATGAACTGCACCTCCAATTGTTAGATAGTGTCTAACAATTTGGGTGCAGTTTATTTTTGGGGCGTTTTTATTCAGAAATACCTTTACTTTTTCATAGAATATTGTCAAAACGCAAACGGGAAATCTATTTATGAAAAGTTATTATTTCTTTGCATATGTAAATACCACCAGAAAGTAATGGAGATTTCATGAGCTTCTGCTTCATGAAGTGTATTTTTAAATGAATTACTAAACGACATTAATATGGATTCCAATACATAATACTTTTCATTTTCCATTTGTAATTCTTTTAATAAATAGTTAGCTAATTCAACGCCACTTTCAGAATCTTCGGCTGTAAGTTTTTCAATGAAACCTTTTAATTGCTCGATTAATTCCTCTTTTGAGACAGCTTTTTCTTCAACTTGCTGAAGAAGCGCATGGGCGACATCTTTTGTAATAATAGCACTTTTTGTTTTAAGAAGTCGTGGAATTATAGCTTCTATATGTCCTAAAACTGCTTTTACTACTGTTTCAGGAATTATTTTTTGCTTTGTTGCGAAGGTAAGCGTTTGAATCGATTGCTTCATCATACCAATTGCTTGAACTGCACATTCATATGAAATGTCTCGTATTTCTTCGCCATATACATCAACAAGCCTTTCTGCTAACCATTTAATTTCAAGTATGATGTGTTTGTTTAAAACAGCTTTTAATTCTCGATCTGCATTACCTGTTAATGATTCGAAAATCTGTACTATATTTCTTTTACGGTTTACATAGACCAACAGTGAAATTTGTTTTATGAGAACATTAATATTTGATGGATGTTCATTAATAGCAACTTTATACCGTTCATTTACCGCTTCTTCTCTTGTCTCTTCTAAAATCGCGATTAAGCATTCATTCTTGGATGCAAAATGATTATAAAATGTACCTTTTGAAATATTTGCAGCAGTGATTATATCTTGAATGGATGTATCATTAAAGCCTTTATCGATAAAAAGTTGACGTGCTGCATGGATTATTTGCCGTTTTCGTTTGTTCATCCCTTCACCTTTCCATTGTTTTTATACTCATAGTATAGATTGTAAACACTTACATTTCAAATGTTTTGAAAGGGGAAATATTTTTCAGTTGAAAAAAATAGACTGAAGGTATAGAATGTGTTTCGGGGATTGAAATAAAATTAAAAGAGAGAGTGTGAACAATTTATATATGACTTCTGAACAAACAGTCAAAAAGCCACAGTATTTAATGATTGCCATATTATTTATTGGTGCTTTTGTTGCTTTTTTAAATAACACATTATTAAATGTTGCATTTCCAACTATTATGAAAGATTTAGGTGTCACATATGCAACTGTACAATGGCTATCAACAGGATATATGTTAATAAGCGGTATTCTTATTCCCGCTTCTGCATTTTTGATTACACGTTTTAAAACAAGACCGTTGTATATTTTTGCAATGGCAATTTTCACTATTGGTACATTATTAGCAGTTATTTCACCTAATTTCGGAGTATTACTTGCTGGTCGAATGATTCAAGCAGTTGGAGCCTCTGTTATGTCACCAATTTTAATGAACGTTATGCTAGTAAGTTTCCCAGTTGAAAAACGTGGTGCAGCGATGGGAGTATTCGGATTAGTAATGATCGCGGCTCCAGCAATCGGTCCAACATTGTCAGGTTACATTGTTGAACATTATGATTGGCATGTACTATTTGAAATGATTTTACCAATTGCAGTCTTAAGCTTATTGTTTAGTATTTGGAAACTTGAAAATGTTTTACCAAACAGACATGTTACATTAGATTATTTTTCATTAGTACTTTCAACAATTGGTTTTGGTGGACTACTTTACGGATTTAGTACAGCAGGGAATGACGGATGGTCTGACCCAATTGTTATTACAACAATTGTAGTGGGTGCAATTGGTGTTATCGCCTTTGTTATTCGACAATTAAAACTTGAAACACCGGTTTTAAGTATGGAAATTTTTAAATCGCCACTTTTTGCTTTGTCATCTTTAGTTAGTGCCGTATTAGCGATGGCGATGATGGGTGGTATGATTTTAACACCTGCTTATGTACAAGAAGTTCGTGGTATCGAGCCTTTTGAATCTGGTTTAATGATGTTACCAGGTGCACTTGTAATGGCATTTATGTCACCAATTACTGGCCGATTATTTGATAAGTTTGGACCGCGTATTTTAGCAATTACAGGATTAATCATTACTACAATTTCAACATATTTACTATCGAAGCTAGAAGTTGATTCTACTTACTTTTATATTATCTTTATTTACTCTATCCGTATGTTAGGGATTTCGTTAGTAATGATGCCAGTAATGACAAATGGTTTAAATTCATTACCTGCTCGTTTAAATCCGCATGGTACAGCTTCTAACAATACAATTCAACAAGTTGCTGGTTCGATCGGTACGGCGATTCTTGTAGCGATTATGAATGCACGTACAACATCTTCAGCGGAGGAATTAGCAAAAGAAGCACAAGCTTCGGCAACAAATACAATGACCCAAGAACAAATGGCAACTATGGCGGCGCAAATTAAACAACATGCGCTTTTAGATGGAATACATTTATCGTTTTTAATTGCAACGTTATTTACAGTTATTGCTTTAGTATTAGCGTTCTTCTTAAAACGTGCGAAAAGTCCAGATAAGATTGAAGTAAAATAAATAATTTAAATAAAGACGGCTCCAAGTAGGGGCCGTCTTTTACATTTCAAATTTAAGCTGGAAATTAAGCTAATTAAATTAAGCGAATATTTAGTGGGTTTTAATAAGCGTTTTTTCAGACTAACATATCATACGTATTATAATGGAACCAATATCTTGTTCATGTAGTTATTAATAATAATTGGTACATTTAATTTATAAAGAAAAATAATTATCATTAAACACAGTAATGAATTTTATGTTAATAATACATCTTATAAAAATTCATAATTATGATTAAATAATCATTTTAGTTGTTTTGAAATAAAATATTATTTATGAAAAATCAATTGGAATGTTTCTGCTATAGTAACGTGGAAATGTAACTATAAATGAAAAATTGGTTCTTTCTATAATGCTCTTATGAAGGATTTATTTTTATAAAAATACAATAGAATTTATTACGCTATATTTCATAAGGTGTATTTTAGTGTATAATTAATGTAGTCAAAGTAGTCAGATTTTTTATGTGGGGGTTGTATGGATGGATGTTCTTGATTTTTTAGATAAATTAGATGAAATCAACGTTTTATTTGAACCAATTTACAGTGCTGATGAACATGTAATAGTAGCATACGAAGTAATTGGAGAGTATACAAACGATGGGATCACCTTTAATGTTGTAGATATTACATATGACGAATCAATTCCTGCAGATATACGATCAGAAATTGAACAATTTTTAGTAATTAAAGCAATTGAAGCTGCAAAGGAAGAAATAAAACAAGTAAATCTTTATCTACCATGTAATCCTAATTTATTAATGATAGATTTTGGGGAAAAATATTTTCAAACGATAAAAGAATCTTTGGATGAAAGCCTTTTAAATAATGTTTATTTAGTAATTCCGGAACATAAGTTTAAAGGCGAGTTTGAGCAGCTACAGCATCCAATACGATATATTAAAACATATGGAGTAAAAATAGCATTAGACAATATCGGTTCAGAAAGTAACTTAGACAAAATTTTAATGTTAGAACCAGCAGTATTAAAGATTAATGTTAGCCAACTTAATTATAATGCTTGGGGTGCTCAAAACCACGTTTTCACTACTATACAATCCCTAGCAGTAAAGATTGGTGCAACGTTGATGTTTGATAATATTCAAACGGACTATCAACTTCATCATGCATGGAAAAATGGTGCTCGTTATTTCAAAGGTGTATATTTACAGCAGCCATCAAGCCGTTTTATTCCGCGAGATATATTAAAGGAACGGTTCCGTAATGAGTGTCAGCAATTCATTTCCGCTGAAAAAAGATTATTAGAATTAAAATATGAGGAAATGAAAAAGTTGCAAAAAACGATTGCGACAATTGTTGAATATATAAAACCGGATGGTAAAAATGTTGAAACGCTATTGCAATTAGCAAATCAATTAGAGAACTATGCATTCCGATTTTATATTTGTAATGATGAAGGGTTCCAAATTTCACCGAATATCGTTCGTCGAAATGGAAAATGGGATGTTGAAGAAAAAGCTGTAGGAAAGAACTGGAGTTGGCGCCCATATTTCTTATTTAATATTATTAAACTAAGAAACGATGTAAAAGGTGAGCTTTCTAGTATTTATAGTGATATTGAAACTGGTGAATTGACTCGTACTTATTCAATGGCTTTAAATGAGCATGAATATTTGTTTGTCGATGTAACTTACGATTATTTATATGAACATAATTTAGTGAATTAATAATAGAAGAATCTTATAATGCTTCTCATAGTTTTGATAATTTAATCAAAATACTGTGAGAAGTTTTTTTGTTATTTTATTGGGAAATTCTTATATCTTTTGGGTCAACACGATGTTGGTCACGGTGATTCGACATGGCGTTTTTGTCCTCGGCTTTGTGTAAGGTTCACTCACAGTTATGATGTACTTCTAATATATTTTGCTGCTTATATTGAAAAATTTGCGTTTTCTTAACCAAGTTAATTTTACTGAACCATCTGAATATGCGACAGACAATTTTACATAAATTATATTTTTACCTTTAGCATTTTTGTTCTTCTTCTCGTTATGTTCGAGGAAACGGAATCATAGAATAATAGGTGTAATTACCATGAACGACAAAAGGGAGGGAATGAAGATTCAAATACATGTTGTTCAACCAGGTCAGTCGTTATGGGGGATCGCACAGGCATATGGCTCAACAGTAGAAAATATAATCCAAGCAAATCAAATAGAAAGTCCAGACCGTTTGCTTATAGGAGAAGCGTTGGTTATTCCAATTTACGGCAGCTTTTATTGGGTTCAATCGGGGGATTCCTTATACACTATAGCTCAGCGTTTTGGACTAAATTATACAACGCTAGCACAAATCAATGGAATAGACCCGAATACGCAGTTAACTATTGGCACGCGCCTCTATATACCACCTATGCAAAAGCGAAATGCAGAAGTAAATATTTATATCGAACCGAGCGGCGAAACGGTTAATGAGGAATTGTTAAATGATGCAAGAGAAGTAGGACCTTACTTAACTTATTTGGCCCCATTTAGTTATGAAGCAAGAAGAGATGGTAGTCTGGATCCGATACCAGTTGAAGGTATTCCAGAAGTGGCAGCCGCTTCAGGAGTCAAATTAATGCTTGTTGTAACCAATTTGGAAAATGGTCAATTTAGTGGCGAGTTAGGCAGAGCCATTTTACAAAGCACAGCAGTTCAAGATTTACTTCTAGAGAATATTGTAGAAGAAGCTAGAAGAATCGGAAGTGTAACAGATATTCATTTTGACTTTGAATTCCTTCCGGGAGATCAACGACAAGCATATAATAATTTCTTAAGAAAAGCTGCGGATTATTTACACGGAGAAGGCTTTTTAATTTCAACTGCTTTAGCTCCAAAAACAAGTGCAGAGCAAGCAGGTCAATGGTATGAAGCACATGATTATCGAGCACATGGAGAAATTGTTGATTTTTCTGTATTGATGACCTATGAATGGGGGTACTCGGGTGGCCCCCCAATGCCCGTATCACCAATTCAAGAAGTAGAAAAAGTATTGAACTTTGCTTTAACACAAATGCCTGCGAATAAAATTATGATGGGTCAAAATTTATATGGGTATGATTGGACGCTTCCATTTGTAGAGGGTGGCAGGTATGCACAAGCTATTAGCCCTCATAGAGCGATTGCACTTGCGAAAGAACATAATGTCGTTATTCAATATGATTATACAGCCCAAGCACCTCATTTTAATTATGTAGATGCTGAAGGAAATGCACATAAAGTGTGGTTTGAAGATGCACGTTCCATTCAAGCGAAATTTAATTTAATGAAAAGATTAAATTTAAGAGGAATTAGTTATTGGAAATTAGGATTCGCATTCCCGCAAAACTGGCTCTTAATTAATGAAAATTTCAATGTAGTAAAGAGATAGATAACATAAAATTGAGCAGTCACTTAGGCTGCTCTTTTTTAACGCTTATAATAAAACTATTAAGCTTAGTCTTTTTGTAATTCTTAATGCATAGGATAAGTGGGATGAAAATATAAACAGAAATTCCTATTTTTTATCCTAGATAAATATAATAGAATGTTACTAACAAATATTAGGAGGGTTATTTTGGTGAAAATAAATAAAATTGGATTCTCAATAACAGCTGCGGTAATGTCTTTTGGTATGATGTCAGCAGCAAGCGCTGACACAAATAGTGTTGAACAGCCTAAACAAATCGAAATTAAAGTGGCGTCAACGGAAAACACGGTTACTAAAAATGACTTAATAAAAAAATTAAATGAAGTTTTTCCGAATAAATTCAACTTTTTATCAGCAAGCGATTTTCAAATGAGTAGAGGTCATTACTACCCTGAGGATAAGACAGTACGATATGATTTAAACTTTTCGAAAAAAGTACAGGGCAAGGATGTTTATGGCTATATCACCTTTGTAGGTGAGGATTTAGAAATTGAAAATTTTGATTATCAACCTGCAAATGTTGCTGATGCGCTCTTCCCAGCAAAAATCTCTAAGGAAGAAGCACAAAAAATTGCAGAGGATTTTATAAAGAAGTTTCCGAACGGGGAACAATATCAATTTGATAAGAATAATAGTGACTCATACTCTTATTATTCAAATAATCTACTGACGGAGCCAATTCGTTATTCATTTTCATTTATACGCACTAAAAACCAAGTTGAAATTTTTGATCAAAGAATACATGTAACTGTACTTGGCAATGGTGAAATAGTTCAATTTTATAGCTATCCTATGGCAAGTAAGTCTGTAGGATTTGATGATGTTCAAAAAGTGAAAAATAAAGATGAAATATTGGAGAAGATAAAAGAGAATCTTCAAGTTCAATTGCAATATCAAATTAACTATGAATATCCATATGATAAACGAACTGTGGAACTAGTGTATAGTCCATCAGGCCAATTTACCGGTGTACATGCTTTAACAGGACAGTGGCAGACGGAAAGCGGGTTCACTCAAGACTTGCCGAAAGCTAAAGAAATTGAAACAATTGTCCCTAAACCATTAGCGCCAAGACAAGAAGGTATTACTCCTGATGAGGCAAAAAATATTGCAGAAAAACTGCTTAAGGTGGATTCAGATGAAATAACCTTAACAATTGATAGTGTTGAAGAACAAACAGATTATAACGGTAGAGAAGTTTATAGTATTAGTTACATGTATAACTACAAAAATGGCGGCCATGGGACAGTACTGCAAATTGATAAAAATACAGGAGAACTAATTGACTATTACGATATAAAAAATGATGTCTTAGGAGAGCTTGGAAAAACGGATAATAAAAATAAAATAACAAGCGACCAAGCGTTAACAAAAGCAATAAATTATTTAAAAGAATATGCGCCGTCTTATCTACATGAATATGCTTTACCGATCAATGAGCCGTATGCCGATGAAGTAAGTGGCATCTATAATTTTTCATTCCCAAGAGTTGTGAATGGAATTATTGTGTCAGGGGATGGAATCCACATTGGAATTAAATTCGATGGTTCATTAAACAGTTTATCTATAAGTCATCTAGAATTTGAAAATTGGCCGTCAACTAGCAATATTATTTCCGAAGAAGAGGCACTACAACGCTTTAAAGATGGATTAGGTTTGAAGCTTCAATATATAATGCAAGGAAGTAATGATGAAGAAAGTCATTATTCTCTAGTTTATACACCTATCTTTAATGACAAAGGCACAAACTCTTTTGATGCAACTAACGGAGAATGGACAAGCATGTTCAATGAAAAAGATTACCCTGTAATTTCGCATCCAACTGCAGAGCAGGAATTAAATTATCTAATTCAAAATAACATTTTAGAAGTAAAAGATAGTAGCTTTAATGCAGATGCTACGATTACAAAAGGGGAAGCGTTAAAAACAATCGTAAAGTCTTTAACGTATTTCTATGATGAGTATAATATTAGATATGAGGAGCAGGTACATCCTCAAACATTTGAAAACATTGGCCCTGACCACCCTTATTATAGTGTTGTTGAACAAGCTGTATCTATGGGGATTCTAAATCCTAATAACCAAGATTTAAATACAAGCGCCCTAGTTACTCGTGAAGAGCTTGCCGTTTGGTATGTACGAGCACTAGGTTTAGAGCAAGCAGCATCACATAATGATATTTATAAGCTTGATATAAAAGATGCAAAAGAAGTAACTTATACGGGTTATGTTGCATTGGCAGATGCACTAGAATTATTACCAACAGAGAATGATTTATTTAAACCGAAAGAAAATGTTACTTATGCTGAACTAGCAGTTTCAACAATCCGTCTAGCACACAAAGTTTATGAAAACCGAGTTAATGGTTACCGATACTATTAAGTAAAAATTATTTTAAAAATTTGTTTTACAATTGAGAATCTGCTCATCCTAGTTTTTGAGGATGTGCAGATTTTTCGCCTATTTAGGACTCATTTATGGAGAATTTTGGCCGAAAATGAGAAGTCTAAATTCGGAACGTTTTATAACAGATTTTTTTCTTATAATTGGTAAAATTAAATGGACAGAATGAACTTTTAAGAATAAAATATTCATATATGAATACATAATCATATACGAATTTATAAAAGGAAGAGGAGATTCAAATTGGAAGAAATGAAAGTTAATCCTCATGATTTAGATGAAGAAACATTGTTTCTTGTATCGCAAACGTTTAAAGCATTAAGTGATCCAACTCGAATTCGTATATTAAATTTACTCTTTAATAAAGAGTATTCAGTAAATGAAATTGCTGAAACATTGGATTTAAGACAATCTACTGTTTCGCATCAGCTTCGTTTTTTAAAAAATTTGCGATTAGTGAAATATCGTCGTGAAGGGACATCTTTATTTTATTCATATGACGATGAACACGTAATGAACATGTTAAAGCAAACGATTGAGCATGCTATTCATAGTTAAATTAAAAACAAACTAACAAATATGATTATATGAACATATAATAATTTATAACGAAGGAGGAGTATCATGGGACATGGACACGACCATGCACATCACGATCATTTACATGGCGCAAATAAAAAAACATTGACAATAGCGTTTTTTATTATAGCTGTTTTTATGTTACTTGAAGTAGTTGGTGGTTTATTGACAAATAGCTTGGCACTGCTTTCTGATGCAGGACATATGTTAAGTGATGCTATCTCACTTGGAGTAGGTGTTTTAGCGTTTAAATTTGGCGAAAGAGTAGCTAACTTTAGTAAAACATATGGATATAAACGATTTGAAATATTAGCTGCGGTTTTTAATGGAGTCACATTAATACTTGTTTCTGTTTTTATTTTTATCGAAGCAATTAAGCGATTTACGTCTCCTCCTGAGATTGCTTCAACTGGAATGCTAGTCATTGCAATTGCAGGGTTGCTTGTAAATATATTAGTTGCTTGGATTTTATTACGTGGTGGGGATACTAAAGAAAATTTAAATTTACGTGCAGCATTTCTTCACGTCGTAGGGGATATGTTAGGTTCTGTAGGTGCTATTGTTGCAGCACTTCTTATAATGTTCCTTGGATGGGGATGGGCGGATCCGCTTGCAAGTATAGTGGTAGCGATAATTGTCCTTATGAGCGGATATAGAGTTACAAAAGATTCCATCCATGTTCTAATGGAAGGTGTACCAAGCAATATACAAATGGATGAAATTATTCGTGTTTTTAAAAATAAAGCTGGTGTAATAGATATACATGATTTACATGTATGGTCCATTACAAGTGGCCAAAATGCGCTTTCCTGCCATGCTGTTGTCGAAGATGATTTGTCGCTCCATGAAAGCCAAGCGCTCTTAAAATCAATTGAACACGATCTAGCCCATTTAGGAATTGGTCATATAACGGTTCAAGTTGAATGCAGTCACCACTCACACGAAAACTCGATCTTATGCAAACACGATAGTTCATTAAATCATCATCATGTTCATAGCCATTAAACATAAACATTAATCTCCACAAACTTGTGGAGATTTTTTCTTTGGAAAACGTAGCCCAACTTATAGATTTTAAGTAATTTGGATAAAATTTGTTTGTTAGAGTATTTGATTAAGGGTGAGCGATGTTATGCAAAAACGGAAAAGTCATACTGATATATCGTTTAATATTTGGTCGGGAATATTTTTTGGTTTAGGGGCTGTTGCTTTTATAGATGAAGCTGTTTTTCATCAACTTTTGCATTGGCACCATTTTTATGATTTATCTACAACTAGTATAGGTCTGATATCAGATGGCTTGTTTCATGCTTTTAGCTGGTTTGCAACAGTTGCATCACTATTTATGGTTGCGGATTTAAAAAAGAGAAGGGTGTTTAATTTTAAACTGTGGATGGGTGCAGAATTATTAGGTGCTGGTTCATTTCAATTGTACGATGGAATCATTCAACATAAGTTAATGAGGATTCACCAAATTCGCTATAATGTTGAGATTATTTATTATGATATTGCTTGGAATGTATTAGCAGCAATTCTTATTGTAATTGGATTTGTATTAATTAAAAAACAAATAAATCTAATCAAAAAGTAGGCGAGGTTTAATGCATACACATCACCAACCAATTTCTGAGAATAATGTATTTGATACTATTATTTTAAGCATACCATTTATGTTTATTATTTTTATATTTATAATGGCTGTTTACATGGCGAATAAAAAATATCAAAGATGGCCTGTTTATCGAATTGTTTTTTTTATTGTTGGGATTCTTTGTATTGCTTCTGCATTAATAGGGCCAATTGCAGAACGTGCCCATACAAGTTTTCAAGCACATATGATAATGCACTTGCTCCTTGGAATGCTGGGGCCGCTGTTAATTAGTCTATCAGCACCGATGACGCTTGTATTAAGAAGCTTATCTATAAAGCATGCAAGACGGCTTAGCAAATTGTTAAAAAGCGCTTATGTGCAATTTATTTGTCATCCGATAACTGCCACGATTTTAAATATAGGCGGGCTATGGGTGTTGTATACTACTGACTTATTTTCGATGATGCATTCTTCAATAATTATTTACACGCTGGTCCACTTGCATATATTTTTAGCTGGATATGTATTTACTATTTCCATGATTTATATTGACCCGACACCACATCCGACAAGTTTTTATTTGCGTGCTTGTATTTTAGTAATTGCAATGGCAGGCCATAGTATATTATCAAAATGGATTTATGCAAATCCCCCAGCCGGTGTCGAAAGTACTGATGCAGAACTGGGTGGGATGATGATGTATTATGCGGGAGATGCAATTGATTTAGTTATAGTTGTAATATTATGTTATCAATTTTTTAAAGGAAATAGTTATTGGGCTAAAAAAGCACACTTGTTATCTTAAAAAGATAATAGTAAAAACCTCCACAGGCCGATGGAGGTTATTTCTTTTTTATAAGCTCTTGAAGAGAGGTTAGTACTGGTTTGAAGTTTTGCACTTTGCCAATTTTAAAGAAATCTTTAAAAGGATCGCCAATTGAATTAATTCGATCTAGTATAGCAGGGATTGGAAATAAGCTTGGGTTCAATTTTTCATTTACTTCATGCCATTGTATAGGTGTTGCAATTAGTCCTCTTTCATTTCCTCTTGGGGAATATGGGGCAATAATTGTTTTCCCTTCAGCATGTTGTACATAATCTAAATACAATTTATTACCACGGTTCTTTTTCAAACGCTCAGTCGTAAACCAACGGGGTTCCTGCTCGCATAAAAAATTACAAACAAACTCTGTGAAAACCCGAGTTTCATCGTAAGAAAATGTATCCTTCGGCAAGGGAATATATACTTGCAATCCTTTTCCACCAGACGTTTTAATAAATGACAGCAGCTTAAAATTATCAAATATTGATTTCATTCTTAAGGCCGCCTCGATTGCAAGCGAAAATTCTTCAACTGATGGCGGGTCTAAATCAAAAACAATTTCAGTTGGATATTTCGTGTCAATCGTTTGAAAAGGTATATGAAATTCTAATGCCAGTTGATTTCCCAACCATAATAAAGAATCAATATCATTACATACAATATAATCAATATCCTCTTCCCTTTTTGTTTCAATAAAGTCTGGTATATAGTCAGGCGCGTTTTTTTGATAAAAGCTTTCTCCAGGAACACCATGTGGAAATCGAATGGCTGTTAGTAGTCGATTGTTTAAAAATGGTAGAAAAAATGGAGAAACTTGCTGAAGATAATAAATATAATCATCCTTTACTAAGTTAAGGACAGGCCAAACTGGTTTATCAGGATGAGTAATCTCTACTTTTTCTGGGATTGGATTTAATTGCCGCAGCATCGTTTTCCAAGTTACCTCAGTAGGGTTAACATCAAACCGAAACCCTGCAAAGCGCGGTTCTCGCAACTTATCACCTGTAAGGCTAATACAAGCAACATCAACACAAATGGAAGGTGGAATCTCCCAAGTCATTGAGGAGGTTTGTTTGCCGTTAGATTGAAAAAACTTTGCTAAAGTTTTTAACTCTTCATCAGATAGTCCGTGGCGAAAAATTGTTACTTCTTCTAAGGTTTCTCCCCCAAAAACCGCTCCATTAAAATAGCCATTCTCTTGATCATACTTTGTTAGTACAACTGTAACAATAAGCCAATTTTTCACTTTCAGCCATTGGTTTGAGCGTTTTCCAATTTCCCATAAACTTGTTTTTTTCTTAGCAATTACACCTTCGCCATTATATTTTTTTACTTCATTCCAAACCAAGTTTTCATTTTCAAATATTTCTATCGACTGGATTTCTCCCTTAACTTGAAAATTTGGTTGAAGCGAAAATTGTAATAATTGAAAGATGTCAGTTAAAACCTTTTTTCTTTCTGTTAGTTGGGATTGAGTTAAATCCTTTCCTTTATAACGGAGGACATCAAACACAATTAGACTGCAAGGGAATGTTTTGCTTGCCTCGGTTATTGTTTTTTTTGCTCTCATTTTCCCTCGAGATTGAACAATCGAAAAGTTACTTTTGAAATTATTCACTAGGTAAACAATCTCTCCGTCGAGTGTAATTGGCAACAGAGGAGCGATTCGTTCATATTGTTCATTACAAAATTGAACAATTTCGGGAAAAAGGTGTGTAAGCTCTTTGCCGTTGCGACTAATGAAGATTGGCCCATTTTCTTCTAAATGCAGGATGCATCTATAGCCATCATATTTCACTTCATAAATCCAATCATTTCCGTTAGGTAATGAATCAGCAGAAGTTAAAAGCATTGGTTTCATATTAAAATCCTCTTTTTTCTCTTAGTTTTTTGACTGATTTGCTTCTGTTATACATAGAAAAGAGGTATATGCGTGCATAATAAGAAAAAAGAAGGTGAAGTTTATGCATACAGTGTGGAAAGGCAGTATTAGCTTTGGACTCGTGAATATCCCAGTAAAGCTCCACACAGCAACAGAAAATAAAGATATAAAGCTGCGCCAACTGCATAAAGAATGCAATAGTCCAATCAGTTATCAAAAGGTTTGTCCTGTTTGCGATAAAGAAATTAAAAATGAAGATATAGTAAAAGCATATGAGTACTCAAAAAACAAATTCGTAGTACTTGATGATGAAGAGTTAGAAAAGCTAAGGAAAGAAAATGAAGAGAAAGCTGTAGAAATTATTGAATTTGTAAAATTGGAAGAAATAGATCCGATCTATTTTGAACGTAGTTATTTTTTGGCGCCTGATAGTGGTGGAGGGAAAGCGTACGCATTGTTAAGAAAGGCATTAAGCGATTCAGGTAAAATAGGTGTCGCAAAAATAACAATTCGTTCAAAGGAGCAGCTGGCAATTGTTAGAGTTTATGGACAAACTCTGTTAATGGAAACAATCCATTTTCCTGATGAAGTTCGTAATGTTGAAGAAGTACCGAATATTCCAAGCGAGGATAAAGTTGTTCAAAAAGAACTTGATACTGCATTAATGTTAATTGATCAGCTGACCGCAAAATTTGAACCAGAAAAGTATCAAGATGATTATCGCACTGCATTGCTTGAATTAATAGAGCAGAAGAGATCAGGAGAGGTTACAGTTACAGCTACTGAAAAAGAAGCGGTAGTGCCATCTGATATGACAGATTTGATGGCTGCATTACAGGCTTCTCTCGATAGAACATCAAAAAAGAAACCTACTGTTCGAAAAAGAAAGACAAAAGAAAAGAAGGAAGCATAAAGATAAAAGGTGTAGAGAGAAGCAAATATATTTTTGCTTCTTTCTACACATTATAATTTTAAATTTATTAGAGGAAATAACGTAGTCCAAAAGTGCTATTTTTAATAAAATATAAAAATATTGTAAAATATACTTTTTAGAAATATTTCCTAATAAAAGTATAAAAAATACATACTAAATAATTATTTGATCTAGACATATATATGTTAATTATTTAAGTGAATAAGCTAGAAATTGTCTCTGAAGGTACGCTATTACCTTTGGGGATTTTTTTATTTCTTATATGAAAATTGTAAATGAAGGTACTCTATCTTTACAAATTCTTCACAATAGATAATCGCTTATTAACGTTTAAATGTAACCTATAATTTATATTTACACATTAAAAGCATTGTTTTCTATTGAAATAGTTGGGTTAAACAATTTATTATAATTTTCACTATATTAGAATAATAATGCGTGATGGTGCATAAAAAAACTGATTGAAATCTTTTGACGATTATGAATAAAATAAAAAATATAAAAACTCGATTTCAAATTTTGAATTACCGATTTCACATTTTGAAATCGATGCCCGGTTAATTAGCATATAATGATTTAATTTAAAGATCTAAAAAAAGATTGCAATATGTAATCTTCTTATTTAAGGGGTGAATCCTATGACAGAAAGTGTACTGCAAGTAAAGGAATTAAAACTTGGAATAAGCAATGGCAAGCATAAAATTCCAATTGTTAACGGCGTATCATTTAACTTAAATAAAGGCGAGACATTAGGAATTGTTGGTGAATCAGGCTGTGGCAAAAGCTTAACATCACTGGCATTAATGGGACTGTTGCCTCCTGGGATTGAGTGGCAGGATGGGGATATAAAAATAACTGAGCAAAGTATGAAGGGAGTAAGCCATAGAGTTTGGCGCTCTGTTCGCGGACAAAAAGTTGCAATGATTTTTCAAGAACCAATGAGTTCATTAAACCCTGTTTTTACAATTGGAAATCAAATTGTTGAAATGATACAAAGCCATAACAAAATGCCGAAAGAAGAAGCGAAACAACATGCAATACATATGTTAAAAACACTTGGTATACCAAGAGCCGAAGCAGTTTTTAATGAATACCCCCATCAACTTTCTGGTGGGATGAGACAAAGGGTTATGATTGCGATGGCACTATCTTGTAACCCTGATATTTTAATAGCAGATGAACCAACAACTGCTTTAGACGTAACAATCCAAGCACAAATCTTAGAATTAATGAAAGATCTACAACAAAAAATGGATATGTCCATTATTTTAATAACCCATGACTTAGGGGTTGTAGCAGAAATGTGTGACCGTGTAATTGTTATGTATGCAGGTGAGATTGTAGAACAGTCCACAGTTGTAGAAGTGTTTGATAATCCTAAACATCCTTATACAAAAGGGCTACTGGCTTCCCTGCCAAAAATTGAAGAGAGGAAGGAATATCTATCCTCTATCAAAGGTGTAGTTCCAACAGCAGGAAATATGCCGGGGGGATGCAGATTCGCTCCAAGATGTACTGCAAGACATGAAAAATGTGATGTAAAACCTGTTTTAAGAAATTATAATGATCAGTCCATGGTTCAATGCTGGCTCTATTCTGATAATTAGGAGGTGTTTGATGGTGACGTCCATAAAAGAAAGAGAAACTTTGTTAAAAGTAGAGCATCTTTCAAAGCATTTTATCGTAAAGAAGGGCTTTGGCAAGGAAAATGTCCAAACGATTAAAGCGGTAGATGATGTTTCATTTGAAGTGAAAAAAGGAGAAACATTTGGAATCGTTGGTGAATCGGGCTGTGGAAAAAGTACAACGGGAAGAACGATTCTTAGATTATTGGAACCTACTTCAGGAAATGTAATTTTTGATGGTGAAAATATCGCAGCATTAAATAGTAAAGAAATGCGTTCTAAAAGAAGGGATATGCAAATCGTATTTCAAGATCCATTTGCTTCTTTAAATCCTAGAATGAAAGTTTATAACATTATTGAAGAACCACTAATAAATTTTGGAGTAAAAGATTCTACTGAAAGAATGAAGAGAGTCTATGAAGTAGCTGAACATGTTGGATTATCAAAAGCACAGCTAGATAGACTTCCACATGAATTTTCCGGAGGGCAGAGACAAAGAATTGGAATTGCGAGAGCGCTTGTTTCTCGACCAAAATTAATAATTGCAGACGAACCTGTTTCAGCTCTTGATGTTTCGATTCAATCACAAGTATTGAATTTAATGAGGTCCCTTCAAAAGGAAATGGATTTAACATATATCTTCATTTCCCATGATTTAAATGTTGTAAATCATTTCTGTGATCGAATCGGTGTTATGTATTTAGGGAAGATGGTAGAAATTGCAGATAAAGATGAGTTGTTTAAAAATCCTATGCATCCATATGCAAAAGCGTTGTTTTCTGCACTTCCTAAGTCCCATCCTTTGCAAAAAAAGGAGAGAATCGTATTACAGGGAGATGTACCAAGCCCTGCAAATCCACCTAGTGGATGTATGTTCCATACCCGTTGTTTCGAATGTATGGATAAATGTAAAACCGATATTCCAGTATTGAAAGCAATAAACAATCAACATAGAGTATCATGCCACCTTTATGCAGAATGATAAGAGAGTAGGGGTTGCTCCATGAGTAAAACACTGGAAAAAGCAATTCAATTATTTGATCTTTTTACAAACGAAAAACCAACATGGACAATGGATGAAATCTCTGAATATACGAAAATTCCAAAGCCAACAGTTTATCGTCTATTAAAAATCTTTGTAGAAAATGGGTTTTTACAAAAAACGCCTTTTGATAAATCTGAGCAAAGTTCAGAAGGTTACCGATTTTCACTGGGATTGAAGTTTTTAGAGTTGGGCAATATCGTGTCTGCAAATTTAGATGTTCGCAATATAGCATTACCACATATGAAATCCCTTCAATTAGTATTTAATGAAGCTGTTCAACTTGCTTTTAAAGATGGACATGAAGGTATCTATGTTGAAAAGGTAGAAAGCACGAGGCCAGTGCGTTTATACACAAGGACCGGAAGAAGGGCTCCCCTCTATGCTGGAGCATGTATGAGGACTATTTTAGCTTTTCAATCGAAAGAAGAAATTGACCAAATTCTATCCGAACCACTTACTAATTATGCAAGTGGAACACCTAAAACAAAAGAAGAAGTGTACAGGCTTTTAGAATGCTGTCGAAAAGAAGGATATTCTTACAGTGTATCGGAGCTTGAGGAAGGAACGGTATCTATAGCAGTACCGGTATTTAATCGCGAAGGTAAAGTGTTGTATTCGTTAAGTATTGCGGGGATCATCACATCTATACCGGAGAAAGATAGAAAGTATTTTGTTCAAGAATTATGGAATGCTGCTGCTATCATTTCATCACTTATTGGTTATAAACAACCTTATCCATATGGGGTTTTATAATAAAAAACTAAATATCATATTTAACAAATAGGGAGGAAAGAGAAGATGCAAAAAATGAAACATTTATTTTTGTTATGTTCACTATCAATAGTTTTAGTTCTAGCTGCTTGTTCTGGAGGAAACTCTAGTTCGTCAGAAGCCGGCGATAATGCTGCGGGTTCTTCTGAAAACCCAGCGAGTTCAAGAGGAAATGAACTAGTAATTGGGGTATCATCTGAACCGCAAAACTGGGATCCAATTGATACGTTCTTACTAGATTGGAGCACAGTTGCAACATCAGTATTTGAAGGTTTAGTAGATCGCAATAATGATTTAGAAATTCAACCAGGATTAGCGGAATCATGGGAGTATGTTGATGATAAAACTTTAGTATTTAAACTTCGCCAAGGTGTAACATTCCATAATGGTGAAGCTTTTAATGCAGATGCAGTTAAATATACATTCGATCGTTTATTAGGAGAACAAGGTCAACAAGGACCGCAATATTCAAACTATACATCTATTGAGAGTGTAGAAGTAAATGATGAATATACTGTTACTTTCCACTTAAACACGATTGACCCTGTAATACTAACAAAATTAGCTAGTTATGGAGCAGTAATAGTTCCTCCAGGCTATATTGAAGAAAATGGCGAGGAATATTTTGATACACATCCAGTAGGTACAGGGCCATTTAAAATGACTGGTTATGAGCGTGATCAACAAATCGTTTTAGAGAAAAATGAAAACTATTGGAAAGAAGGATTACCAAAGTTAGATAAGGTAACATTTAAAGTTATCCCAGAAGCTTCAACTCGTTTAGCTGAATTACAAACAGGTTCAATTGACATTATGAAACGAGTAGAGGTATCACAAGTAGAAACGGTTAAATCGACTGATTATTTAGAATTAATGGAAACAGGTACTCCAACAGTATTTGCGCTGCGTTTTGATACTAGTATAGAACCTTTTGACGATGTGAAAGTGCGTCAAGCATTTAACTATGCAATAGATCGTAATGCGTTAATTGAAGAGATTTTAGGCGGATATGGAATACCAATTGCAACTTTCCAAAGTGAATTATCATTTGGTTATAACCCTGACTTAGAACCATATCCATATGATCCAGAAAAGGCGAAGCAATTATTACAAGAAGCCGGCGTTACAGAAGGTACAACTGTTGATGTTTATATCCCTGGTTCTGACGGGAACTTTAAAGAAATAACTCAGGCGGTTGCTTTCTACCTAGAGCAAGTGGGTATTAAATTAAATATTAATACTGTTGATGTAACTACTTTGAACTCTGATTTAATTCCAAATGGCAATGCTGGAGGTATGTATCGTAATGGTTGGGGAGGCTGGACTCTAGACTTTGATAATACAGCGTACCAAATGTACCACTCCGGTGAATTTTGGAATCCAACATTCTATGATGAAGAAATTGAACGTTTGTTAGAAGAACAACGAAATTCAGTTGACCAAGAAGAGCGTGAAGCAATCTTTAAGCAATTAACACAAAGACTATATGAATTAGCTCCAGAGGTTAACCTTTATCAAGCAGTAGATTTATATGCAGTAAATAAACGTGTAGTGGACTTCAACCCTCCACATGATGACCGTCTACGTTTAGAAGAGGTTAGTGTGCAATAGGTTTTAAAACTGGAGAGATAGTATGGTTTCACCGTACTATCTCTTTTATTCCATCAAGTAAGGATGTGAAAGTGTTGCTATCTTATATTGTTAAAAGAATTTTTCATGCAATTTTAGTTGTAATTGTTATTTCACTTATTGTGTTCTTTTCAATACGACTAACAGGAGACCCTGTAGCCATAATGTTTGGAGCGGGTGAGCCAAGCCAGGAAGCAATAGATCAGTTAACTGCAGAATTAGGTTTAGACCAACCATTACATATTCAATATGGGCTGTTTATGAAAGGATTGTTAACTTTCGATTTAGGGGAGTCTTTTAGAAGTGGTATTCCTGTAATGACGCTTATTGCAGAAAGAGTATGGCCGACTATGCTGCTGGCTTTTGGTGGAATGGTAGTAGCACTGTTAATTGCATTTCCAGTTGGTATTATTTCTGCAGTTAAACGGGATACTTTTTTAGACTTCGGTGGTCGAGTATTTTCACTTATTGGTATATCGTTCCCAAACTTTTGGCTTGGTATTATGTTAATTTTAATTTTTGCAGTAAATCTCCAATGGCTGCCTGCGTCTGGGTTTGAAGGATTTAAATACTTAATCTTACCATCGATAACGCTTGGACTTATTTTATCTGGTGTATTGGCTAGGTTGGTGCGTTCCTCAATGTTGGAAGTATTAAACCAACAATATATTCGTACAGCAGAATCAAAGGGAATCAGTAAATGGGTAGTCATATTAAAACATGCATTTAGAAATGCATTATTACCAACTACAACATTTATTGGACTTCAATTTGGTGCGCTATTAGGCGGAACAGTTATTATAGAGCAAGTATTTGCTTGGCCGGGAATTGGCCGTTTAATTATTGATGCTATCAACCAACGTGACTATCCAGTTGTTCAAGGTGGAGTCGTATTTTTAGCACTTGTAATGGTAGTAGTTAATTTAATCGTCGATCTAAGTTATTCACTTATTGACCCTCGAATTAAAGCTGGAAAGGGGAAATAGATATGGAACAAGTAGCTGAAGTTACAAATTCTTCTCCTAAGAAGACATCAATCCTTTCAAAGATTTTTAAATTTATAAGAAAAAATCCTATAGGAATTTTAGGGATGATACTTGTTGCGGGAACGGTGGTTTGTGCTGTTTTCGCACCATGGATTGCACCCTATGATCCATCTCAAGCAAGCTTAACTGCGAGATTAGATGTTCCTTCTTTTACTGATGATACAGGAGAGTCACAGTATCTTCTTGGTGGAGACCAATTGGGTCGGGACTTATTAAGTAGAATGATTTATGGAGCAAGAATATCACTAATTGTAGGGATATTTGGTGTTCTTATTTCTCTTGTAATCGGAACGATAATGGGATTAGTATCAGGTTATTTTGGTAAATGGCTTGATGACCTAATTATGCGTATAGCTGATATTCAATTGGCTTTTCCATTTATGTTATTTGCCATTGTTGTAATGAGCGTTTTAGGTACTGGAATATGGAAAATTGTCATTATTTTAGGTCTCACATATTGGGTTGGATTTGCTCGCCTCATTAGGGGACAAGTAATTTCATTAAAGGAACAAGAATTCGTACAAGCAGCAAAAGCAATCGGTGGATCGAATACACGTATAATTTTGAAACATATTTTACCGAATGTGTTATCGTCAATTTTAGTTCTTAGTACGATGTATATCGCAGAATTTATTTTACTGGAAGCTTCCTTAACGTTCTTAGGTTTAGGTGTAGACCCTACAATTCCTTCTTGGGGAGGAATGTTAGCAGACAGCAGAAATTATATTACGACTGCATGGTGGACTTCTGTATTCCCTGGTATTTCAATAATGCTGACAGTTCTAGGATTTAACCTGCTTGGTGATTGGTTAAGAGATAAGTTTGACCCTAATTTAAAGGCGTAGGTGATGAATATGGAGGATTTATGGACATTAGAAGGCTTGCTGCTCGATAAAAATAATGATGGAGTACCTGATGGTGTTTCACTTTATATTGATTTACCCGATAATCTATATCCATTAGGTTTATTAGATTTTATGGTGAGAGTAGGACTTGAAACTACTGCCTTGTCTTTTAACTTTTTTGAGTTTACAAATCAAAAAGTAGTCATGAGTTTTGAGAAAAATGAAACTGAAACAAGAGCAAGTTTTGAATCAGGAAAACTTCATATTTATTATACATCTGAAGAAGCACTTTCCAGTCTATTAAGCTCAATTGCTGGAACTGAATTGAGAGAGAATTTAGTTAAGGACAATGCACAATCATCTATTACTAGTATAAGTGACATTTGGACATTATCTGGATTTGGTTATTTACAAGAGGCAAGCCCACAGCAGCATCTTAATATTAATATAGGCTGTGAAAAATGGAACAAGCAGCTATTTAAAGCAACATGTAATTTTGCAGCAAGATTGGGTTTAGTAAGTACTTCTATTACTTTGCCAATTGCTCAAAATAAAAACGCAGAAATCCAGTTTATTATTCAACAGCACAATCAATCATTTATTGAAGTGCCAAAAGAAAATATTATCCAATTAAATGGTTCACTAGACCAATGTGCAAATATGATGGAATGGTTAGCGAACGAAAGAAGCTGGAAAGAGAATGGGGTTTTAGGTGCCTGGGAAAATGCATTTCATTACGCTCATTTTAAAAATAAAGAAGAAACAATGCTTGAAGTAAAGTGGGATAACCCCTCTGAAATAGAACTTGCTGAAAAGCACTTGGAATCTTTGGCAAATAATCAAATTCAGAAAGTAGAAGTTTATGTCTCGGAGCCTTTAGAGATTAGAAGCTTACTAAAAAATAAATGGTCTGAAAAATATAAAAATATTCAAGAGATTACTGTAAGATCATCATTCAAGCCTGGTTTTCATTGGATAAAAGAAGAGCTGATCCATCAAATACCTGCCAACGCAAAAAAGATAAAGATAAAAGTTAAAGAACATCATTTAGAAAATAGTCTTGAGCTGCCGATTCGTTGGATTCAAGAACTTTACCCTATCGATGCCATTATTGAAAACGAAACATCAATTAGTAAAGAAAATGTTCAATTCGAACTAGATAATCAATTAAAGCACACTTATGAAGTAGTCACCTTATTAGATGATGGGACGGTCTATCATTTAGGAAGTTTAGATGTTGAATGCAGCAAAGTTCCTTATGTGGATGGAGAGAGATTTGCTGCACCAACGACAAGCTGTATTGTATTTAGTTCTGAAACAGGTAAAGCGGTAATGCATTTCCCATCAGATCGGGAACGTTTTTATCAATTTTATCTGACAGATTTTTTACCTCAATTATTAGATGGAATCGGTGAAATAAAAGGGGAAAAAGGACTTACACAGCCTCTATTTGATCAAATGGAAGTAGAGGTTTGGATGAGTGAAGAGGAAGAAAGACTTTCAGTTAATGAAGAAAGAACATCTCCTTTAGAAGCGCTCTATGAAGATATTTATTTTAATACGTTAGATTACTTCGAAGATTTAGGAACAAAATTAATTGGAAAACCCTACATAGCGGTTGGTGCTGTTGTTCCTATTATGCATGTTGCAAAAGGTGAGAATCCTAGGGCGTCAATTAAAGTAACAAAATGGCACCAATTAAATAAAAATGAAGTTAAAACAAAAGAACTTTTCTTCGAAAAAAATGTGCCAACAAAGGTTAGGTTAGAAGTTAATGGCCATATCGATTTGTGGGATATTGATGAATTATTAACAATGTGGGAACAAACAAAAATTGATGATACAACAGTACCCAATAGTGTATTAGTTGATTATTCGTTTCGAGGGCGTCCAATTCATGTAATAGAAAAGTATTTACCATCAAATGAACAATTTGATAATCCTTTAAAAATGACTCTGTTTAAACCTACAGTGTTAATTGAATGTGCACATCATCCTAATGAAGTTTCAAGTAATATTGCAGTTCATAGATTATTAGAACGGTTAGAATCCAACAATGAACTGCTGAAAAAAATTAATATCGTTGCAATTCCATTGGCAAATCCTGATGGACATTATTTACTAAAAAAATTAACAAAGGAACATCCAGAATGGAAACATCATGCTGCTCGTTATAATGCAGTTGGACTTGAATTCGCCCATATCAGATATAAAAATACTATCTTTGGGGAATCAAATGTTCTGCCGGAATTAATGAAAAGATGGGCACCAGACGTTGTCATTGATAATCATGGAATTCCTGCTCATGAATGGGTACAGCCATTCGCAGGGTATAATAGCCCTCCACGTTTCCCAGTGTCATATTTTATTCCGAGCGCTAAAATATACGGAATTGGTAGATATTCAAATGAACTTGGTACAGATGTAGCCCGAGAAAACCTAGAGAAAATTGTAAAAGACATGAGTGAAATCTATGAAACAACTAATATTCCTAAACAAAATGAATATTGGAGAAGTAGATTCCGTAAATATGGCCATGATTGGCTGCCTGAGATATTCCCTCTCGAAGTGCATGGCAACATTAACTTCTATAAAGAGAGAATTGTAACACCTACTTACTCTGCAGTAAGTATTTTAAGATATCCTGAATGGGTAGCAGCAGATATTATTTCTGAAGTGGCAGATGAAGTAGTATATGGTGACGTGCTGGAGGAATGCGTAGAAGCACAGTATTTATTTAATTTATCAATACTTCAAACAGTTTCAAATTCGAATGTAGACATGAAACGTAACGGAAATACCTTATACAGAGAGAGACCACTAGAAATAACAATTAGGGGGGAGTACATATGAAAAAAATACTTTTAACAGGTTTTGAACCTTTTCTAGATTATAAAATAAATCCAACTATGACAGTTGCTAAGGAATTGGATGGCAAAACAATTGAAGACTATGAAATTGAAAGCTTTATTTTACCTGTAGATTTTAATCAATCTGAAAAACTTATTATAGAGAAAATGGAACAATTAAAGCCAGATATTGTAGTTTCCCTTGGTTTAGCAGCTGGCCGATTTAAAATTACACCAGAAAGAATCGCGATTAACGTAAAGGATGGAGATCGCGATAATAATGGTTTTGCTCCTTTAGATCAATTGATTAATAGCAATGGTCCAGATGCTTATTTTTCAACTTTACCGGTTAGATCAATTATCAATAATCTAATTGAAAATGGCTTCCCAGCAGAAATGTCAAATACTGCAGGAACATATTTGTGTAATAACATTATGTATAGCGTATTAGATTATATTAAAGTCAATGACTTACGTTGTAAAGCTGGTTTTATTCATATGCCTGCTTGTCATGAATTAGCTATTATACATGGTAAAATTCCTAGCTGGTCCCAAAAAGATTTAATATCAGCAATTGAAATTAGTTTAGAAGTGATAGCTAAAGAGGGGGATTAATGTGATTCCTGTCATATCAATACAGGATAAAACAATTGCCTCGTTCATTTTTGGACAAGAAATTAATTTATCAACTTTTCAATTAGTAACAGCATTTGACCAATTTATTAACAAAAATTGTAAACGGTATATAATTGAAACAGTACCAAGCTATCATATGGTAACCGTTTTTTTTAATAGGACTATTTCGAGTGATCTACTAACAAAAGAAATTTTAGCAATGTGGGAAAAATATCCTGTTGGAAATGCTTTAAATACTACAAAACAAATTACAATACCTGTTTGCTATGAGGAACCTTTCGCTTTAGATTTAGATCGAGTATCCAAAGAAATCAATTTATCGAAGGAACAGATCATCGAAAAGCATTGCGAACCACTCTATACCGTTTTTTTTATTGGCTTTTTACCTGGTTTTCCTTATCTAGGGGGGCTACAAAAAGATTTATATATTCCTAGACTTGAAATACCAAGAAAAAATGTACAAAAAGGCAGTGTAGGGATAGGGGGACAGCAGACGGGAATATATCCAGTAGACTCCCCTGGAGGGTGGAATATTATTGGCAAAACCCCTATTGATTTATTTAATGTGAAAAGAAAGCATCCTTTTTTATTGCAAGCAGGTAATCAACTAAAATTCGAAAAAATATCGAAAGAACAATTTGATGAACTTGAACAACAACTAAGTAAGGATTCAGAATATGTTTTTGAATTATTAAAAATGAATTGATTTTTGTTGACGCATAGTTGAAGTAGAAAGTGGAGATAAAAGTGAAACAGTTACTTAAGGTTTTGAAGAAGGGGGTATTTTGTTCATTACAGGATAATGGACGATTTCATTTTCGAAAATTTGGTATACCTACAGCTGGTCCAATGGATAAGTTATCTTTTGAATTGGGAAAAAAAATTTTAGGTAACGATAATAATATAACTGCTTTAGAAATCTTTTATGGGGGAATGTCATTTGAAGCACTATCGAAACATGAATATGTGTTAGTAGGCGCTGATATGAATGCTAAAGTTAATGAAAAAGAAATTGAGTCTTGGAAAACTTTTATTTTAAATGAGGGGGATATTTTAAAAGTTCAATTTTCTAAACAGGGGTCAATCGCTTACTTAATACCAATTGGTGGATTTAAGGAAGAATCTATTTTAAATAGCTGCTCAACATACCTAAAGGCGAATTTAGGCTGTAATATTCAAAATGGAACCATTTTATATGGAGAGGATTATCCAATTTTTAAAAATCGTCGAGGACTATTTTATAAATTTATCCCTCAATTTCCAAGCCACCATCAAGTAAGAGTTGTTCCTAGTTATCAGCTGAATTATTTTGAAGAAAAGGATGTCAATCGCTTTTTTTCTGAGGAATTTCAATTGTCCTCCGGTGATCGAATGGGATATTTTTATAAAGGTCCAAAATTGAAAATGAAATGTAAAAAAGACATTCTCTCTGAACCGACAATGTTTGGTACTATTCAAATTCCGCCAGAAGGGCAGCCAATTATTTTAATGGCTGATGGCCAAACGGTAGGAGGATACCCGATTGTAGGGAAAATACTTGATGACGATTTATGGAAGGTAGCTCAACAACGGTATGGTGACCGAATCTCGTTTATAAGGGAGAATATTAATGAATAAACAATTAACGATTGATTTAAATTGTGATTTGGGTGAAAGCTTCGGTATATATAAAATTGGCAACGATAAAGAAATGATGAAATATGTTTCATCTGTAAATATAGCATGTGGGTTCCATGCAGGAGATCCATCTGTAATTAGAAAGACAGTAAACCTAGCATTAGAGGCAAATGTCGCTGTTGGGGCACATCCTGGATATCCGGATTTACAAGGTTTCGGTAGAAGAAACATTAATTATACACCTGAAGAAATTTTTGATTTAACTTTATATCAAATAGGTGCTTTAAAAACATTAGTAGAAGTTGAGGGAAGTAAATTACATCATGTAAAACCTCATGGAGCACTCTATAATATGGCTGCGAAAAGTGAAGAAATAGCAAATGCAATTGTACAAGCGATATTAAAAGTAGATGAAGAACTTATTTTATATGGATTATCTAATAGTTATTTAATTTCAGAAGCGAAGAAATTAGGGTTGAGAGTTGCAAATGAAGGGTTTGTTGATAGAACATACAATGAAAATGGACAATTAACCCCTCGTACACATCAAAATGCTGTCATTACTGATGAAGAAGCTTCATTAAAACAAGTGATTAAAATGATTTCTGAAAAGAAAGTTATTGCGACGTCAGGAAAAGAGATAAATATAGAAGTCGATACATTGTGCATCCATGGTGACGGTGCAAAGGCAGTTGAATTTGCTCAAAATGTAAGCAGTATTTTAAAAGGAAATAATATAGAAATAAAAACAATTTAATATTAATGTTTTCCATAACAAGGGAATAGCGAGAAGTCTTCTTCTAGAAAATAGATATTAAAGCATTATAGAGATTATTTCGCCTTATAAATATCGAAACAGTAGCAATAGGTTTGATTTCTATTGCTACTTTTCATAGTTATAGGGCATTTTTTATCCTTTAGTTAGTGATCACTTAAAATCATTTATAATAGCAAAAAGCAAAGCGTTTTAAATTTAGTTACGCTTTGCTTTTGCTATATTTATAGAAGTCCTTTTAAACTATCATTCATAATCCAATTTATAATCTTCATCTTTAATCATTTTAAGCTTCTTCTTAAATACGTAAATAAAGAATAGATTTAAAATCAAAGGTAAAATAAGGAACATGCCAAGCATGATGGCGATGTTTGTTGCAGTCCATCCACCCTCAGCTAATTTAATATAATTCAATGGTCCAACTAATCCAGATAAACCAAATCCAGCACTATACGGAGTACCTTGTACATTTAATACCCCAGCGAGTCCACCAAGGATTGCCGCAGTTATTAACATTGGGAAGGCAATGGAAGGTTTCATAAAGAAGTTGCGCATCTGGATTTTTGGTGAACCTAAAACATGGGCTAATGCTGTTCCAAGCGAATTTGCCTTGAAGCTTGCAAAACATAATCCCATACCAACAGCTACAATTCCTAAGTTTGCAGCACCTGAACCGATGCCAGATAGCATAATTACAGTAGCAACACCAACAGTTGAAATTGGCGATAAAATAATAATTCCGAAGACAACTGCGATTAACGCACCCATAATCACAGGTTGTAAATTTGTTAAGTAGGCTACTCCTTGACCAACTAACCCTGCACTTGTTTTTACAAAAGGTAATATCATTGCACCAATCATGCCTGGAATTACTACTGTTAATGTGGGAACAACTAGGATTGAATATTCTCTTAATCTCTCACCTACTAATTGAACAAATAATACTGCTAATGCAGCAGTAATCCCTGAGTTAATTACTACACCAATTCCGCTAATTGTAAATAATCCATCTGCAGTTTTACTAACAACGCCGCTACCTATAATAGTTGCAATTCCAACACTAGCAGTTTGAATCTGAGTTAATTTAAATTGCATACCAACTAATATCCCTACTAATATTGGCAGCATGCTCATAACAATCACTGTCGCATCTAAAAGATGCTGCAGTACTGGTACAGAAGGAATTATTAATTTTAATATTTCCCCTAATAGTGCATTTGGAATGAGCGCACAAACGATAGCGATGCTCATACCGTTTAATAATTTACTGAAGAAATCTTTCACATTGATTGCCTCTTTCTATTAATAATTTATTAGAATAATTATATAGAATATTGTGAATAAATCAACAAAAAAATTTAGCGATTCAACGCGCTAAATCGAAATTGGTAAACTTTTCTACTAATTTAAAGAAATTTTATTTAAATTAAGGGATAAATTTTTCACTTTAAAGGAGAAAATAATTAGTGTATTTAATCTTTTGAAGGAGAGGGAAAGAATGAATAAAGTAAAATTTCTTTTAATGATAATGTTTACGCTTGGTATCTTATACGCTTGTAATAATAATGATGACCAAGAAGAAGTAGTGACAGAAAACAAGCAAAATAACCAAACAGATGAAATAACAGAAGAAATTGAAAACAATACAGCTCTTCAAGCAGATGAAACGATGGATCCTGACCAAACGGTGGCAGATAAAACACAAAATGGCGGCTTAAGTTCGAAGTTCACTAATTTTGATTTAGACGTAGAATATAAAAATGATATTTCTTTTGATGTTGAATATACGAATAACCAAAATAAAGTAACAGCAGAAATTGAAGATGAAATTAACAATGTTCATTTACAAGGTGATGAAGCCAATAAAAGATTAATGGAGGCTTTTGAATTACTCAATTTTGAAGAAAATACAAATGATGAGGAAGTAAGAAGTCAAGTATTAGAAGCCTTTAATTTAGATGAAAATTTTAAGGAATTCGAACTTGAAATTAAATTCGAAACCGGAGAAGTGAAAAAATATAATTTTAATAATAACTCAGGGCAATAAAGAATTAGTATTCTAAGAAGCCCTTTATGCAAGGGGACCCTAAAAGATTTTTAGGACGTCCCCTTGTTTTTTATACAACGAAAAATATATAGTTAAATTGAAAATACATAGAAGGGGCGTTTTTATGAATATTCTATTGTTAATAGGAACATTACTTGCTTTTTTAGGTGTGGCTCTAGGTGCCTTTGGGGCACATGCCCTAAAGGATAAATTTCCAGAACCACGATACGAGCAATATTGGAATACGGCAGTACAATATCAAATGTACCATGCACTTGGAATTATATTACTCGCAATTCTTTCAATGGACTCGTTAGTAGGGCCAACAGGTTTGATTGTTTGGGCAGGTTATCTAATGTTTGTAGGTGTGATTTTCTTTTCAGGTAGTTTATATGTTCTTTCCGTTACGGGCGTTAAGAAGCTTGGGGCAATTACACCAATTGGAGGAGTTTTATTTTTAGTTGCATGGGTGCTGGTATTTATCGAGGCTATAAATTAAAAACTGCGAGGGCTCATTAGCTGAGACCTCGCTTTTTTACTGAAAGACGTGTATAACACTAGTTCCTGTAAGGACTAAGAAGACTCTCCCGCTTTTTGGTTAAAGGTGGGTTAGTAACCAGTATAAAGAAATGGCATCAACCCACTTTTTGGTGCGAGTTGTGTATTTCTATTTATCGTTCGTGAACTTTATTTCCTTGAATCCAGACTTGTTGAATATTTTCAGGGCGTGCAAGATAAATAATTTTTTGGAAAATATCGTATAGATCGTCCCCGAAAATAGGTAGCTTAGCAGAAGGAAGTTTTGTATTAATAATTTGTACATCCCAAGTATAGTTTTCTTCAATTCGGCCGATTGGCAAGCTTAAAGATTCTCCTCCACCGGCAGTTGCAAAATAAAATGCTTCATTCGTTGTTAGACGTGACGAAGGTACTCCCCGATTATCTGCTGAAACAGTAGTGTCCACACCCTCTTCCAGCATTCTTGAAGAGATGACAGCCTGCCTTACATTATCAAAAAGGCTAGGAGAGAAGCCGCCAGAAATATCTGTACCTAATCCAATATCTACGCCTTTTTCGTGCAAATGTGCGGCAGGGAGTACACCATTGGAAAAGAATACATTTGAAACCGGGCAGTGGCTTATTGCCGTCCCTGTTTTTGCAAAAAGTTCTGCATCTTCATCATTTAAAAAGTTACAATGCGCCATAATCGATTTTTCTTGTAAAAGACCGAAATCGTTTAATGCAAATGCATCATGTTTTTGAAAACGATCAATCACATATTCATGCTCCCAATCGCTTTCGCTGCAATGCGATTGAATATACGTATCGTATTTTGCAGCGAGTTCTCCTAAGCCTTTTAATGCTTCGTTCGTACAACTTGGGATAAAACGAGGCGTAACAACTGGATAGACGCCTTGTTTTGTTTGCTTGTTAAGTTGTTGTACAGCTACAATAAATTCTTCTGTTTGTTGTAAAGCAGTTTTTGTATCCGCATCTCGATAATAGTCAGGACATTGATCTGGATTATCCATCACTACTTTTCCAACCAAGCCGCGTTGACCAAGTTTAGCGCAAATTTCCGCAAGCAAAAGACTAGACTCCTTATGTACCGTGGCGAAATAAAGAGCAGTCGTTGTGCCATTTGCAATTAATGTTTTTACTAAATCTTCGTAAACTGCTTGAGCATAGTCCATATCCGAAAATTTTGATTCAATAGGAAAGGTATAAGTATTCAGCCAATCATAAAGAGGGAGGTCTAGTGCGGTTCCGGCTTGAGCCCATTGAGGTGCATGTACATGTAAATCAATAAATCCTGGGAGCAAATATTGCCCTTCCTTTCTTTAAGCGATGGAAATTTTCCTTTCCTTCATAATTACTTAGCAGTTTAGAGTACTGTTCATCATCAGGAGAAACCATTTTTTCAATGATACCGTCTTCGTTTATACAAAAAATAAAATCTTTTAAAATATTTACTTCTTGAAATGACTTACTAGAAAATGCGGTTCCTTGAAAAACATATGCATATTGTCTCATAAATGAACCTCCTTTATTTTCAAAATTTGGAAATCTTATTGTCATTATAGAGCATCAAGAAATGAGAGTCTAATAATTAATTATTCCAAAATAAAAATATTCAAAAAATTAATGTTTGATACAAAGTCCTTTAATTAGGGTATTTTTATATAAAATGAATTTTTATAGAGGGCGTGTATTCTTTGTTAAAACATTTTTATGCTGATTTACACATTCATATAGGTAGAACTGAAAGCGGAAGAGCTGTAAAAATTACGGGAAGTAGAAATTTAACATTAAAAAATATTTTGCAAACAGCCACTTCGAGAAAGGGGCTAGACTTAGTTGGGATAATTGATTGTCATTCTCCAGAAGTAATACACGAAATAGAGCAACTTATAGAACAAGGAAAAATTCATGAACTTTCAGGTGGAGGATTACGTTATGAAAATACAGTGTTAATTCCTGGCTCAGAAATTGAAATTTATGATGAAAATTGTCATGGTCCTATTCATGTTCTTGCATTTTTTCCAACAATTGATGTAATGAAGCTATTTTCAAATTGGATGAGTAAGCATTTAAAAAATATTCATTTAAGCTCCCAACGAATTTATTGTAATGGCCGTATTTTACAGCAGAAAGTGAAGGAATTAGAGGGGCTTTTTATCCCGGCTCATGTGTTCACACCTTTTAAAAGTCTGTATGGGAAAGGGGTAGTAAAAAGTTTAACCGAAGTGTTTGATTCTAACAAAATTGATGCTATTGAATTAGGCTTAAGCTCTGATACTTATATGGTAAATGGTATTCGTGAATTAGCTCCTTATACATTTTTAACGAATTCAGATGCTCATTCCCTTGGCAAGCTCGCTCGTGAATATCAAAAAATCCAACTACAAGAAGCAAATTTTCAAGAATTAAAAATGGCACTACACGAAAAAGAGGGAAGAGAAGTTATTGCGAACTACGGCTTGAACCCGAAATTAGGTAAGTATTATGAAACTGTTTGTGCAAATTGTGGGGAACAGGTGCTAGAAAAAAATAATCAAAAATGTCCGTACTGTGGAAAAGAACAGTTCATAAAAGGGGTATCAAAAAGGATTAAGGAGCTAAGTGATATTAATCAAATTCAACGGAAGCGCCCTCCTTATATTCATCAAGTGCCGTTAGATTTTATTCCGGGTATTGGGCCTAAAACGATTGAAAAAATGCTGGATCATTTTGGGACAGAAATGAACATTCTCCATCATGCAACAGTTGAACAATTGCAACAGGTTATCTCGAAAAAGCATGCCCGAACAATCGATTTAGCAAGGAAAGGACATCTTAAAATAACAGTTGGTGGCGGAGGAACTTATGGTAAGATTCAGCAAGGGGATTAAGAGATATCCACGTTAAGAAAATAAAAAAACAAGCTACAGAGTAAGACGGGGAATCTTACAAGTAGCTTGTTTTCAAAGGGATGTATGTCACTAGGACATATATTTTATAGCAAATTGGGGAAATTGCGGCTAATGGCTTTGCCTTCGCCACAAAAATTTGCTAGGGGATACATTAATAATATAGCCAACTTATTCAAATTTCATATCAAGAAATTTGAGAAATTTTCGTTTCATGATCATTCCATTTAAGACCTTCAAAGAAACGATAAATTTCTTCAAAAACAAGTTCTTTTTCTTGGTCAAGAGTTAAAATATGACCAGAATTAATAAAGCTTTTTACAGACTTGATACGTGATTTCACAGAGTTATAAATTAAATCTGCACTTTCACAATAGTATTCATCATCTCTTAATCCACGTAAAATATGGACAGGAGTTTGAATTGTTTGTAGTTTTGCACTAGTATCATTAATCATGCGTTGTAAATACTCTAATGAAGGCATACGGAATTTTTTCGCAAGTTCTTGTGGATTATCAGTATCTTCATTAAAAGTACCTGATAATTTTTTGTATTTAATTGTATAGTCGATAATACGACTTTGTAAACTATCTACACTTTTTGCAAGTGCTGGAGCAGACATTGCAACAATTGCTTTAGTTGGGCGTTCTTCGCCAAGCTTTAAGGAGAAAATTCCTCCAAGCGAAACACCAGCAACAGCAATTTCTTCATACCCTCTGTTTCGAAGTGCATCGTAACCTTCTAGAACGCTATTCCACCAATCAAGAGGGTCTGTTTGAATTAAAGTGTTCGGGTCGCCACCGTGACCTTTGTATAACGGTGCATGAACAGTATAATTACGTTCTGATAAAAATCTACCTAAACGCTTAACATCATTTGTATTTCCAGTAAAACCATGAAGTAAAAGAACGGCACGACTACCTTTCTCAATTGTAAATGGTTTTGGAGGAATAATTTTCATTTTTAATGAACTCCTTTAGTTTATGTTACTTGTGACAAATATATGGAAATTTTCTGAAAAGTATTGTCTTTTCCGTTAAAATTTGATATGCAAACTGATTGTTTAACATTATTATAGTGTTAACAATACATAAGTACAATTTATTGTTTTTATCATTTTCATTCCAAACAGTTATGAATTAAAGAGAGGTTTTCAATCATATGGAGATTCAGCAGCTTGAATATTTTAAAACGGTAGCACAGATGCAGCATATGACACATGCAGCTGAGAAGTTAAACATTTCCCAGCCAGCTTTAAGTAAATCTATTTCAAATATTGAACATGAAATTGGGGTGCCGCTTTTCGATCGACAAGGCCGTTCAATAAATTTAAACAGATACGGTAAACTTTTTTTGCAAAGTGTAGAAATTATTTTAAAGGAGTATGAAAAGGCTAAAGAAGAAATAGGCGGTTTAGTCATGCCTGGATATGGGGAAGTAGCATTTGGCTTTATTCATACACTTGGAATGGAAGTCGTACCAGAACTAATGGCGCATGTACCGGAAAAATATCCAAATATGAAGTTTACCTTAACACAAGCAGCATCGTATAACTTGTTAAAAGGACTTGAAGAGGGCGTCATTGATCTATGCTTATCTCAACGAATTGAATCGAAAACAATTGATATAGAGTGGATTGAGCTTTGGAGTGAAGAATTATTTGTTATTGTGCCTAAAAACCACCGATTCGCAAACCGTGAATCTATAAAGCTTGAGGAAATAAAAGATGAATCCTTTATTTCCATTAAAAGAGGAAACGCTTTAAGACAAATAGTTGATAATTTTTTTAAACAGGCTGGAGTAACGACAAATATCACATTTGCTGGAGAAGAAATGCATACTGTTGCAGGCTTTGTTGGTGCAGGGCTTGGTGTATCGCTTATTCCAAATATAAAAGGGTTAAATGAATACAATGTTTGTAAAATCCGTGTAAGTGATCCAATCTGTGAAAGAAAAATAGGCGTTTCTTGGTCGGGAGGAAGATATTTATCCCCGGCAGCAAACCAATTTAAAAATTATTTAATTGAATATTTTAAAGGGAAATAAGCAAATAATAGGTACTAATTTATTACATTTAAAAGGTGAAGATAAAGTTGCAACATGATCGAGAAATGTTTGAACAATTGTTATATGAGAACACACATATATTTAGCAATGAAGAGATCGAATTAGCTCTTGCATTATATATCCTTGCAATTGATGGTGATGTTGATTCAATGATTGAAATCGCCCATATTTACCGACGACTTGAAAATTTTAAGGCGTCAGTTTTCTGGTTAAACGAAGCAAATGTAGAAGGTAATATAGAAGCGATGTATGAGCTAGCAAATTATTATTTTGAAGGACTTGGTGTGAATGAAAACTACACCCGATCATTTAAATTGTATAAAAAGGCTGCTGAAAAGGGTCATGCAAATGCAGCGAATAATTTAGCTGATATGTATTTAAACGGGGAGGGTGTCCCTGCTAATGAAAAGGAAGCTTTAGTTTGGTTTGAAATTGCTGCTAAACAAAATGTAGTAGAAGCAATGTTTACGCTAGGTATTATTTACGAACAAGGGATAGGCGTTGAAATAAATGAAGAATTGGCGCTAAGTTATTATTTGATGTCAGCTGAGGGGGGCTATGAAGAAGCTCAATATCGAGTTGGCTCAATTTATTTGGATGGGCTACTTGGACAACAAAGTGATCTATCTTTAGCTTTACAATGGTTTGAGAAGGCAGCACAATCGCACCATATTGATTCCATTTATAATTTAGGCTTTTTATTTGAAAATGGCATAGGTGTTGCGAGAAATGGGAAGAAGGCGCTTTATTATTATAAAAGAGCGGCACTTATGGGGGATTATCAGGCGAAGCTAAATATCGCAAGTATTTATGAGCAGGGATTAGATGTACCGAAAGATAAAAAAGAGGCAGCCCGTTGGCGAAAATCTGCCATGTATCAAATGAAAGGCTTGGAATAGTTAGGCAATTTCTAATTCAAAAGGTACACATTAGAATATTAGAATTATGAAAAAAATTGGAGGAGCTATCTTTAAGGGATTTGGCTCCTTTTTGTATTGAAAGAAGGTACAAAAAGAGCAGTGATAATAATAAAAACTTGAAATAAAGGATTTTCAAATAAAGAAAATCATTTTAAAGTTTGGAAAATATTTATAGGATATCACTTTTCGTATTATAATCGAATTATCGAGATTTCAGGAGCGGGTGTCAATGATCAAAATTTTCGTTTATGGAACATTACGAAAAGGGGAAGAAAATGCCCATCTATTAAAAAACGCAACGTGCCTAGATGAACATTGTTGGACTTATGGCTTACTATATGACACAGGGGAAGGTTATCCTGCGATGGTTGACACAACTACCTATCGAACAGTTGGCGAACTTTATGAGGTTACTGAAGAAGAATTACTACTTCTAGATGAATTAGAGGATTATGAAGAAGGTAGAACAAACAATTTATACGACCGTGTCATAAAAGAAATTTATACAAATAAAGGCCTCCATCATGCTTATGTGTATATTGCAAATCAAGAAGATTTAATCGTAAAAGAGATATTAGGTGGAGACTGGAAGAAATATAGATTGTTATCTGGGAACTAAATACCACCATTTCCAAATACTTCTATCAAACTTGTAAAAATAATTTTAATTAAGATAAAATCAAGGTCATTTAATTACCACTATCTTGAAGAAGAAAGGAAGATAACGCTGAATTGACAAATAAAAATAAGACCGTTGTTCGGTCAATGGACATTTTAAACCTTTTTATCGATCATACAGAACTATCATTTCAAGAAATTATTGAGCTATCTGAAATTCCGAAGACATCTGTTTATCGCATGTTAAAATCTTTAGAAGAGATGGAGTTTTTAGAAAAGGGATCAGATGCAAAATATCGTTTAGGCATGCTATTTCTTAAATTTGGACATCTTGTTTCGATGCGCCTAGATGTTCGGAAAATTGCCTATCCAATTATGAAAGAGTTGCATAACGACACAAATGAAGCGGTTAATTTAGTTATTCGTGATAACGATGAAGCAATTTATATTGAGAAAATTGATATAAAACAAAAAGTAAGACTTTATACAGCAATAGGAAGAAAAAGCCCTCTTTATGCTGGGGCATGCCCTCGTGCAATCTTGTCTTTTTTACCGGAGCATGAAATAAAAGAATATATCGATTCAGTTGAACTAAAATCCTTTGCGATGGGAACGATTACCGATAAAGAAAAGCTTTATGAAAAGATTTGGCAAGAAAGAGAACAAGGTTTTACGATTAGTCATTCAGAACTAGAAAATTATACATCTGCTGTAGCAGCGCCAATTTTTGATCACAAAGGAGAAGTTGTTGCTGGAATGAGTATTGCAGGTCTGGAGGCTAATTATAAAGGGGACAATATTGAAATTTTTGTTAATAAACTTAAAAAGGCAACTGGAGAAATTTCAAAACAGTTAGGATATGAATTTTAAAAAGAGACGCTACTTTTGCGAGTAGCGTCTCTTTTTCATTTTATAATCATTTAGAAGTAACTAGCCAGACTGTCTTGAAAACGCTTGTCAGACAAGGCGCGCAGCCGAGTGAAGACGCGAATAGAAGTTGTCTTCATGAGCCGACGAGCGAGGCAAGTATGTGTAAGCTGTACCGAAAGCGAAGCGGCAGGTACAACGCAGTATGAAAGCGTTTGTCAACAGTCTGAGACGCTACTTTTGTGAGTAGCGTCTCTTTTTTCAATGATGTTGATACCCTTTTAAAAGAAGACCATATGCCAACTTCTTAAGTTGTTTTTCTTGATGAATTAGTGCCATTTGCGCTTCCTTAAGGGTTACTTCTTTAAAATAAATTTTATCTGTTGCTTGCATTTGTGCTAACGATGGTAAATCTGCTGAAATGACTTGTCCAATTTTAGGATATCCACCAGTTGTTTGGCGATCTGCCATTAAAATAATCGGTTGCCCATTTGCTGGCACTTGTATTGTTCCATAGGTAACCCCTTCAGATAATAATTCAAACTGTTCTTTTAAATGAATTTGTTTTCCTTCTAATCGATATCCCATTCGATCCGCCTGTGTTGTGATAGTATAAGGTGTCGATAAGAAATCTTTAATACTTTCCTTATCAAAGCGCTCATATTCAGAGCCACGAATAATTCGAATCGTTTTCGTTTTATTAAAATCAACAAAGGACGTGAAATAAACTAACCAAGAATAGTTAGCTGGTTCCTTTTGTAAATGTTGAAAAAGTTCCTCCCCTAAAGCTGTTCGTTCCCCACAATCAAATATATCATTCTTTTGTAACTTCCTCCCTTGAAAACCACCGAGAGATGCACGTAAGTATGTACTTTTACTATTCATTACTTTTGGTACTTGAATGCCGCCACTAAAAGATACATAAGCTCGACAGCCACTAACGGCAGCATGGAATTTTAAAATGGCTCCTTTTTTAACTAATAGTGGTCGCCACATTTTTACTTCTTTTCCATCGAGAGTAGGTCGCAAATTTCCTCCTGTAATCGCAATTAGCTCATCACTTTCAAATACAAGACTTGTTCCATAAAGTGTTACTTCAAGTGCACCTTCATCTTGCGGATTTCCTACTAGTAAATTTGCAATTCGTAAGGAAAGGGAATCCATTGCACCTCCAACAATAACACCAAACTTTTGCACCCCATATCGTCCCAAATCCTGAATGGTTGTTAGTAAACCAGGATGTAATACTTTTATTCCCATCATTTCTCCCTCCAATCATTATATTCATCTAATGAGATTGGACTAAAATGAATTCGATCACCAGATTGTAATAAGGTTGGGGGGGATTGTTCTGGTAAAAACAAACTAAGAGGTGTACGTCCAATAATTTGCCAACCACCTGGCGTCTCTAATGGGTATATACCAGTTTGATTTCCCGCAATGCCAACAGAGCCAGGAGGAATTGCTAAACGTGGTATGTCTTTACGAGGTGTTGCAATTTTTTTGTCCATGCCGCCCATAAATGGAAAGCCTGGAGCAAATCCAATCATATAGACGAGATATTCCGTGTTTGAATGAATTTCAATAACTTCATTAGGTGTTAAACCATTATAGTGTGCGACATATTCTAAATCTGGTCCCATTTCCCCACCATAAACAACAGGTATTTTTACAATACGTTCTTTTGTTGATTCAATCGAAAGCGATGTATTTAATAAACCGAGAAGTGTTGTTTTGACAATTTCGTAAGGTATTTCACAATCTTTTTTTCTATTTAAAAAGTAAACATCAACAGGATTGTAATAAACTGTCACGCTATTATAGGCTGGAACAGTTTCTATTAATCCTTCAAATGGCTGCTTTTCTATTAAATTCATAATACTTTTCACTTTGTTATGTGTAGCTACATTAATTCCTTCACCAATTTGAATGACAAGTGCAGCGTCACCTAATGGTCGTATTTGTACTTCCTCTTTTAAATTAGTCATAAAAACCATCTCCTGATGCTTGTTTCGAAATTCGGTATATAAGTTTCAAATAATGGATTAATGAATATTATAATTTAACAATAAGTAAATACAAGATTAATGTAAATGAAAATACTAAAAAAAAAGATTTTTCTCAAAATTATAAAATTTAACTTTTCAAGAAAAAATGAATTATGCTACAATGTTTTTAAAATTTAAAACTAAAGTTCCGAATATCGGTATTTAAATTTGTTAGGAGGGAAGAAATTGTTCCGTGTTGATTTAAATTGTGATTTAGGGGAAAGTTTCGGGCGATATCGATTAGGAGAGCAAGAGGAAATATTAAAGTATGTAACCTCAGCGAATATTGCTTGTGGTTTTCATGCTGGAGACCCATCCGTTATGCGGGAAACTGTACAGCTTGCTATTGCAAATGGCGTGAGAATTGGAGCGCATCCCGGATTACCTGATTTAAATGGTTTTGGAAGAAGAGAGATGAATATCACACCAGAGGAAGCCTATGATATGGTCGTTTATCAAGTTGGGGCATTACAAGGTTTTCTAACAACTTTCAATGAGACGATGCAGCATGTTAAACCTCATGGTGCACTTTATAACAT
>JAEXYZ010000057.1 GCA_023405135.1 Bacillota bacterium
TTCTCGTACAAATCGAAACAAAAAGTAAGCGAAAAACCTTACAGATTAGTCGTTATTTAAGGGCTGCTTTGTGGAAACCGGCGCAAATCTGGCTTCGAAAAATTGAAGGAAAAACCATCCCTTAATATGCAAATTGTCGTCGTCGCAAAGGTCTAATTGTAAATAATTTTCCAAATGGATGGAGCCACCTTTAATTAGGTATTTACCTTTTTGGCTCTTAATAGGAAAAATAATTAAACTGAAAATTCTAACACTATTTATGCAACACTAGTGGCTTAATTTTAATAATTAGTAAATAATTAACAAAAACAGTCTTTTGTGGGACTAGTTAACTTTGAAAGAGGGCGAACAAAATGAAAATAGTAAAAATTTTTATCTTATTATCTTTATTACTAGCATTATTACCAAATTACGTGGATGCACATCCAGGTAGAACTGATAAAAATGGTGGCCATCATTGCTGGACAAATTGTGCTAAATGGGGATTGGAATATGGTGAATACCACTATCACAATGGTAGCGGAGCTAAATCTAGTAGCTCAAACACCGTGAAGAAATCTGTACCATCTTCTAAAGAAAATCAAGCTCAAAAGGCTAAAGAAGCTGCGGCAAAGAAAGAAAAACAAATAGCTCAAGCTGAACAGGACGGATATAACGATGGCTTAAGGGATGGTTACAACAGTACTTCAGACATTGGTACAAGTAACTATCAAGGTGCATATAATAAAGGCTACAAAAAAGGGCTGGAAAAAGGCATAGCGAAATTAACAAATGAGAAAAACAAGGCATACCGCGCTGGGTACGACGCAGCATTGAAGGGTAAGACTCAAACAGTTCCATCTGTTTACAAAAAAACTCTTCCGTTTTAGCCTCATTTATTGATGGTTATGAACGATATTTTGTCGATGTTGAAAAGCAAAAATATTTTGAAATGGGCTATAAAGATGCATTGAAAGATTCTGAATACAAAAGTCCAAATTTCGATAATGAAAACCATATCCGCTGGTATAAAGAAGGCTTCGATGCAGGGAGCAAAGCAAGAACAACGAATAAATAGGTCAAAATTTGAATAGTTTAAACGGCACCTTTTCTTTATATGAGATAGATATTTTTTGTTCCACTACGCATAGAATCCTTGATCAGACATTAGACTAGTTATTGAGCATTAACATTCGGTTTATTCAAACTACGATATTTATCTTAGAAACTAGATATATTTAGGGATATTTATCGTCCTCAAAGATTTAAGTAATATCATCCCTCTTTCTCAAAAAGAGTTGAGGGGTGATAATGTAAATTTCCTTTCCCTAGGAAGGATAAAAACCTCTTCTTTTCTCGGAGATCTTCATTTAAATTTTCATTCCATTTGATAAGTAAAGCATATTCAGCACTCCAGTTCATTACACAAGCTAAAAAGTAACTAGAACTAGAGAATAATTAAAATTTTTTCATGAATGTACACTACCTTAAAAAAAGTAATTCTGATTTTCTGAATTACTTACGCAACATAAAAGTAAAAAAGACTACCATCATGGCAGTCTTTTTTGCTAGACACTACTTTTCTCTTTAAAAATAAAATAATTATAGACGATTATTTAAAGTTAGCTCCCATGATGAACCACCTCTTTTTAAAGTAACAGTAGAATTAGCCCCTATATGATGTCCAGCATTTAATGAGATATATTCCCATGTAAAAGGTGTTGAATAATTCCAAGAATTTTCAGTAGGTTTTTTTTCAATAGATTGACTATTTACCGGCCAACCACTTGAACCAATTGATACTTTTCTGTTTGAAAGGGAAACACTCGAATCAGAAATAGTCCAACCTCCACTTGCCTTTGTAACTTTAGCGTAGTCCACACCATTTTTAGTGATTCTGGAATAATAAATAGTTATGACAGCTTTTACACTAATAGAATCATCCCATTTTTCTTCACGTTTTGAACCACTATCTGCTACAAATAAATAATCATTATTTAAACTTGCTACAGAGAAACGACTATTTAAACTTGCTGTTTCTTCTTCTGTAACTGCAAATGTAGTTACAGCAAATTCTTGAACTTCAGTGTCACCGTCATTTTCTACTTTTAATAATTGTGAAGTTGTATAGTGGGAAAGCTTAACATCTTCTTTTGTATTTTTATTTTTTAATTCATATTTAGGTAATTCCTCATTAGTTAATTTAACTTCTTGGATTCCTTTTACGGCTCTCTTGTATAACTCTTTTTCATCTTTAATCTCTTTAGCTTGGAAAACTATTTGTTGATGCTCATCACTGTTAGCTTCTGCACTCGCTGAGTTAATGAAAATTATTGAAAAAGCACAGTATAATAAAGAATAAAATACCTCCATATCCATTATTTGTAAATAAATCACAGTATAATATTACCATATTTACAATAAATATAAAATGATAAAATATAAATATATTTTTAAATAGGAGGTTTTTGAGTTGGATAATAACAAAAAAAATAGCGATGATATATTTGATCGAACGTTTTTTGGTTCACCTGGCTGTATGCTCATTTTGATAGTAGGCATTATTATTTTTTTCACTCTTAAAGATTATTTAGGGTTCTAAGAGGTTTTTGGGGAAATGATCATCTAGATAATATAGAAATAGCAGCTTTTATTTGTTGAAATAGTCTAAAATGAAGTTAGTTTTAAGGTAGTTTAGAAACGACACCTAAAATTAGTAAAATCTTAATTGTAAGTCAAAACCACCAGTTATACTGGTGGTTTGCTCTTCGCGTGAAACGCTGGGTTACCGGCTCCTGTCTAAAGACATTCTGAAAGGTCCGCCAACCGCACTTCATTTCCTCGCTTTACCGCTAAAGCGGCTTTTTTTATTTCTTTCTTCGCTTTTAATGAATTCTTTCATTGTCATTTGATCTTCCATGATATCCTCTTGTAATTGATTTTTGATATATTCTTGTATTGTTTTTTTATTTCTTCCTACTGTATCCACATCCTCTGCACCAAAATTTCCTGTTTCCATATCGATATTTCAGATTTGCGTGTCGATCGAAAATCATTAAACTACTCTTTCCTTTTAAATACCCTACAAATCCTGATACACTTAACTTCGGTGGAATACTTACTAACATATGAATATGATCGGGACATGCACTTGCTTCTATGATTTCCACGCCTTTTCTTTCACACAATTGTCGCAGGATTCTTCCTATATCAGCCTTTATTTGACCATAAATCACTTGTCTTCTATATTTTGGTGCAAACACAAAGTGATACTTACAATTGTATTTCGCAAGTAAAAATTGAGCATTTATTAATTAAAAACTGAGCCACTAAACCTGACTATTTTCCACCCATTCTTTTGTATCTAATATTCGATAAGATGGGCCAATCATGTCTACCATGTAGGCTCTATGTGTTAGTCGGTCTGTTAAAGCTGCTGTTAAAACTGGATCATGAAACACTTCTTCCCAGCGATCAAATGATAAATTACTTGTTACAATGGTTGATGCTCGTCCTGCTCTGAGTGAAAGATGAGTAAATAATAATTCAGCCCCTTCTTTATCAAACGAAATATAACCAAGTTCGTCGATTCTTACTAAATCATACTTTTCAAAATTCATTTTTTCTAGATTGTTATGTTCTTTTAAATAGATAAGTAACTCTAGAAATTCTCGCTCATTTCCCATATAATAATCTCTGTATAGATTTTTTATTTTTGTTGGTGCTTGACTCAAACATTCACTTTGAGCCAATGCACCCTTTTTCTTTTTAAATGTGTGTAAATAATGATAAATATCCATCATCCATTGATGGTTCTGCCAACTTCGCCTATGATTCGCAATACACGCTTCTTCACTAAAAATAAGTATTTTTTCTGCACTCGCTTTTACTTTCACCCATTCTCCAACATGTCCTTCTGGAACAGAATAACGATTTTGTCTATAAGTAATTGTGCTGTATTTATCCACTCTAAACTCAAACAACTCAGAGGCATCAAATGGAATAATTCCTGCACTTTCTTTCCGATTAGTACGTTCTTCTAGCATTAGTTCATGATGCGTTTGGTTTTTCTTATAATGATTGCGAGAATTTAATTTCATGACGATTTCTGTAAGGTAAGTTTGTGCTTCTTCTAAACTTGTAAATGTATCTCGCTGGGCAAATGCTTTTCGACGAATATATTCTACACTTCGCTCTACATGCCCCTTTTGGTTTCCTTTTCGTGGCTCACATAATCGAATTTTAAAATGATAGTGCATTGATAAATTCTTCATCCCATCCGTAATCTCACGCTCAGTTCCAATAAAATTTTTTACAACGGTTCGCATATTATCGTATGTAAATACCTCTGGTACAAAGCCCAAATAGTTAATACACTTTACATGGGCATCTTGTACACAAACCATTGTTTCGGATTCATATAAATAGGCAAATCGATCATTACTATATGGTAGGGTAAAGACCGCCATTGAAAAAGAACGTAATGTTTGATCAATGAATAATTTTACTTCCCCCCAGTCAAATTCAATCTCATGACCAGCAGTTGCCTTTTGACGAATAAAGACTTCTTTTTGGCGTTTCTCCTCACTATTTACAAAGTTTCTGACAGTGCTATAACTAATTTCAAATCCCTCATCTAATAACTCTTCATGAATATCAATGATTTTTAGTTGTTGCTTATGCATTTGATGTTGTCGTTTGTATTCGTTGTCCTTTAACATTTTTCGAATACGCTTCATCACAGTTGGTGTTAAAGCACGTTTATTTCCTTTCCGTTTTTTATACGACGGAAGCGTTACATAGTTATCTGTAATAGGTAATTCCCGACTATCATGCTTTCTTTTTTCAAGATCCTCTTGGATATACTTCTTAACAGTATTACGAGAAATCCCAAGCTCCTTCGCAATTTGACGTTGACTCTTATTTTCTTGATGAAAGGCAAGTAGCACTTTCTGTTCCTTAACCATTGAAATCACCTCTATACGCTCCTAACTCTATTAAGTTAGGAGTATTTTCATATAAAAGTCGCTCACTTTTCAATTGCGGTGGTGGCTCAGTTTTAGCTTATCAAATACAGAAGGTCCATTAATTTTAAACCTACTTTAAATCCAACTAAGTTCAGATAAAATTCAGCTGGTGATGATGTTGTTGCGTTTCTAAAATCGACTTTAAATCCAACTAAGTTCAGATAAAATGCAAAGCAACGATTATCGAAATTTAATGAGATTTTGAACTTTAAATCCAACTAAGTTCAGATAAAATATATGGGCTTTTTAGAAGATTTGGCAGACGATATCGTCTTTAAATCCAACTAAGTTCAGATAAAATTCATCTACCGAGTCAGACTTAATGTTAATTTCAACCTTTAAATCCAACTAAGTTCAGATAAAATGCTGTCCAATGACAATTTCTTTTTTATATTCAGTAGGCTTTAAATCCAACTAAGTTCAGATAAAATGCCCAACGTGTGTTATTAGATCGACCAACCCAAAATCTTTAAATCCAACTAAGTTCAGATAAAATGGGGCATTATTGTCTAATGTTGTTGTTGCAGTCGTACCTTTAAATCCAACTAAGTTCAGATAAAATTACTTATAGCACTTACTATTTTAGTATCTTTTTGGTACTTTAAATCCAACTAAGTTCAGATAAAATTTCTTTGAATCTTAAACCACGATTCATTCCTATTTTGTTCTTTAAATCCAACTAAGTTCAGATAAAATACAATTCCATTTTTAGCATCTGTAATAAATTTGGACTTTAAATCCAACTAAGTTCAGATAAAATTCCAGGACAAATGATAAAAATTAAATTTTCAGGTGTCTTTAAATCCAACTAAGTTCAGATAAAATTGTTGGCCAAATGTAGATACTCACTAAACTCTTGGCTTTAAATCCAACTAAGTTCAGATAAAATTATTCATTGAATAAAATTCCGATATCAATTGTATATCGCAACCGAATATTGAACCACTTGTTAATTGAGCCAGTGAGCCACTTAACATACTCTGTCTTTTCCAGACGAACACCTCGGCTTTATTTGGAGTGGCGGGCATGATACCCTTTTCC
>JAEXYZ010000084.1 GCA_023405135.1 Bacillota bacterium
GACCTACTGGACCTACTGGGCCGACTGGACCGACTGGACCGACTGGACCTACTGGGCCGACTGGGCCTGCATTTGCTGAGGAAGGATTCTCTGCACAAGCAGCAGCCTTAAGTGATGTAACAGGGCCTACACAAATTGGCGGTTGGACAGTTGCACCACCGTATTATCCAGGAGAAAACTTTGACCCAGCGACGGGAACTTACACAATCCCTGAAACTGGAAGATATGCAATTTCAGCAACAATCAACTATACAACAACGGCTGCACTTACTGTAAGTTTAGGACCGGATGTTAATCCAGCATTTGTTGTTCGTAGAATTAATACTGCGGAGGACTTAATCACTGGATTATTCCCTGTATTAAATGTAAACGTCGCATTAATACTCACACTAAGGGCAATTCTCGGAAATGGTACTGTTACTCTAACAGGAGAAGTAGCATTGAATGCAGGAGATCAAATTGGCTTATTCTATGAATCTGATGGTTTAACAATCGGAATAGATATTGGTGGACCTGGTTCTGGAATTGTTTGGTCAGTACACCAAATTACAGATACAATTTAATTAAATAATTATAACAAGCTTTATAACACTCGCTGAAAGCTGGATGCATATAATGTATCCAGCTTTTTGTTACTCTTAATAACATATAATTTGAGGTTCCTCAATTAATAAAAACATTGAATTATTCTATAAAATTTAAAATCCAAATAGTTAAGTCATAAATTTCATATGAAACAAGCACGTAATCAACAACGCTTTAATAAATTATTAAAGGACCTATGTAGTCATTCACCTAATAATTCTAAAACTCATTTCATTCGATCCATTGTAATAGTCTGCACTAAACAGTACCTGGTGCATATCCTTATTGTTCATATGAAAAACTCTCTATCCATCTTCGTAGCAATCAGTAACGATTATAAAAACTTAAATACACTTTAAACCTTGTCATGCTATTGGTCCAGACTTTGCCAAATGATAAATAAATCAATTTAGGAGGAATCAAATGTCTTTACCGAATATCCCTAATATCACACCCAAAATTTCATTGGAACGATGTGATACGATAAACTTACTACTTTCTTCCATTGCTTTAGAAGAAATCGGTCTTTCTCATATTTTGAATGCTGAAGGTGAAAAACTTCAATATTTTTTAAAAACATGCCCAGAAAACTACCATGATTATTTAAAAATCAATAACAGCATAAATAATACACTACGTACCATTATTAAATCTCAACTATTGCTACAGCTTAAACTTGAAGATGTTGTAACACTTAATTTACTTTCGGGTTGTCATAACTGTTCTGAACATCATGATCATCCAACTAAATGTAGTTCTTGCTTCGGAAAATTAGAAAAAGATAAAAAACACTTATAACCTAGAGTAAAAATTTAACGAGGCATTCTTGAAAATTTATAAAAAGATTATTAGTTGAAAGGGGGAGATTAATTGCAGGAGAAATATACCTTTAAAAAAGAAACAGTTAAAGAAAGTGATATCAATTATATAAATTTTTTAGAGTCATTCGTACAATCAATTACTCATTATTTTGGTCAAAATTCTAATCAAAACGATTCTTTTACTGAAAATCAAATGACCCATTCCTTGTTTTTAATTGAAAAAATACATTTCTATCTTTTTTCTCGATATAAACTTTATAAGCAAATCGTTTCGTTTCCTGAAGAATTCCACCCATTTCATCATACTAAAACGGATACACTTTTTCAGTTATTAAAAGGTTTAGATAGATTGATGCATAAGTATCCTTTTTTAGATGAAGAAAATCAAATTCAATGCCAAAACAACTTGTCTCAAATTTTAAACTACTATTCTCATAATACAAACTCAATTAAAATTAAAATTACATCTCCACTTCCAAAGCCTTGGAAGCCAAGAGAACAATCAAACATTTTGAATAAGGAAGTGAAAGTCTAAATGACAGCTCCGACAATTTCATTATGTATGATTGTAAAAAATGAAGAGCAATTTATAGAGCAATGCTTAAAAAGCGTCAATGACTTTGTTCAAGAGATTATTATCGTTGATACAGGCTCAACGGACGAAACAATTAATATTTGCGAAAAATACAAGGCTTCCATCTATTCATTTAAATGGACGAATAATTTTGCAGATGCAAGAAATTTTGGTTTATCGAAAGCAAGCGGTGATTGGATTTTATGGCTTGATGCAGACGAAGAATTAGAAGCTGGCAATGAACAAATGATAATAGAAAGCATTAGTAAGACAAATGCTGCTATGCTGTTAATGCCAATTATCAATTATTATGGAGAGACATTTCCAGTTAAGAAGCAACAAGCCTATTTGTATTATCAACCACGTTTGTTTCGAAATCATATAGGGGTTAAATTTTACAATCAAATCCATGAAACCCCAATGCTTTCTAATAAAAACGAGGTCACAGAGTCAATTGAAAGCCTAAAAGCTCCAATCCATCATTACGGATATATAGAAGAAATTACAAAACAAAAAAATAAGTCTCAGCGCAATCTCCAAACCCTTCTCATAGAATACGAACAACCTAACCACAGTCCTTGGATTGAATATCATTTAGCAAGTGAATATTACCGAAAAAAGGAGTACAATACTGCTTTTCTTTATATAAATGAAGCGATTTTAGGTTTTCTTTACCAAGGTTTAAAACCACCAGCATTACTTTATCGTTTAAAATATGGGATGTTAATTGAAATGAATAGTTTTGACGGGGCTTGGCCTGCTATTGAAAAAGCAATTCTCCTTTATCCTGATTATGTCGATCTTCATTTTATGAAAGGTCTTATCCTATATCAAAAGGAACAGTACTCTGATGCACTAGCTTCCTTTGAAAAATGTCTTGAATTAGGTGAAGGTCATACAGAATACCTTATTCTTCGGGGTTCAGGGAGCTTTAAAGCTACAGAATATAAGCATTTATGTTTAAAAAAAATCAATTCAACAAAGAAGAACAACTAGTTTCTTTATTAAGGAAGTGACTGTTTGAAAAAGGTTCTTTATATTGGATGGATTGGCTATAAAAATTTAGGCGATGAATTAATGGCCGATATATTCAAGCAACAGTTTTCTATATTAGGAGAATCGTACAAGCTTGATTTTGTTAATATTGAACACAAATATTTAAAAAATGTCTCCCCTAATCAGTATGACCTCATTGTTTTAGGTGGCGGTTCCATACTAAGTGGAAATGGAAACTTAATCCATCCATATATCATTGAGTATTTGTATAATTGCTTAACAATAAATAAAAAAATAATGATTTGGGGATCTGGTATAGACTGGGCTCCAAAAGATTATATTGAACGATTAGAAAATAATGTGGAAATTCCAATATTAATTTCAAATAATTTTAGCGCTAAAATTAAACAGGTCTTTATGGAAAGTGTTTGGTCTGGTGTTAGAGGTCCGTTAACATTAAAAGTGTTAGAACAGTATGGGGTTAGAAAGGATGCTCATATAAGCGGAGATCCTGGATTTTTACTAAAACCTCAGGTAATTTCTAAAAATGAACAAATAAATAAATTACAATCTACTCTTCAACATAATGAAAAAATTATAGGTGTGAATTGGGGAACAAGCTTTAATAATATTTATGGGGAAGATGAAATCACTGTAGAAGATCAATTAGCAGTCAGCTTGAACCAGTTCATTGAAAATGGGTACTTTATTTATTTATTTTCTGTTTGGAGACAGGATTTCCCATCTATAGAACGTCTTTACTCAAAGCTTGATAATAAGTCTCAAGTGATTTTGGACCGAAATCTCTACAATGAGTATGAGTTGATGGACATCTTACAAAATTGCACCTTTACTATTAATTTTAAATTACATGCTAATTTTATTTCATTAGCAGCAAATGTTCCTTTTATTGCTTTTGGTTATCGCTTTAAAGTATTTGATTTTGTTAAGTCAATTAATCATGAAAAATACTTGGTCTCAACTGATGAACAAAATATAAGTGAACAAATTTCACAGTTGGAATCAGACATTATTAATAATAGAAGTACTATCCTTTCAAATTTGAACGTACATCAAACTAATTTTCGAAAGAAGATTATTGAACCTTTTAACAATGGGTTGTATATATAAAAAAATAAATAAAATAACTAGACGGGATTCTCCATTTTAGACTGTAGGCAAAATCAATAAACGCTGATTTTGTTTACAGTCTTTTTTATAATTAAGTAAGATTTACTCTACTAGTTTTGATAGCAATAAATATGAAAATTTACTGGAGAAGCAACAAAATATCACTAAAATTACTATTTATGAAAAAAAGTGTCCAGATAATACTGGACACTTTTTTTCAATTATTTATTTGCAAAATAACTATTAAAGAATTCTTCATTTTTTAGGACTGCAGGATCATGTGGTCGATATGCTTTTGCCTTGTTATTATATTTAACAGCAAGTTCCTTTTCACCAATATTCCAATAACAAACACATAACTGTAAATACGGATACCAAGTTGAATAGCTTTCCTGTCTAAATCCCATAATATTTTCTGTTGAAACATTAGTTGCTAAATGATACCAAATAATGGCCTTCTCATAAAGTTTTTGCTCTTTATATAAGTCGCCCATACGACAAGAAACTTCTGGTCTTGGTACATCGTATACAAGTGATTTTAAAAGTGCATCAATTTCTTTTTCTGCATCACCTAAACTTCGATAACATGCAGCTAAATTAATACAAGCTCGAATCTTATCCTCTACCCATCCTTTGTCCTCTGACAAAAATTTATTATAAAATTGAATTGCTTTTTCATATTGTCCATGATCCTTTAATTCATTACTATAATAAAATAAATCTCTTGGGGTAAATGTTTCCCCCTTCTCTAATCGTTTCTCATAAATTTTTAAATTCCGATCACTTTGTGGTCGATTGATTGATTTATCTTTTTTTCGGTGTGTAATGGCAACATCTGATGAAATTATATTTCCACCCACTTGCAAATATTCGTGAACTGCTCCATACCATTGAAAATTGCGCGCTCTTTTTACAAGTCGATTTCTTCTAAAACTAAATGTTGGATTATCATATTCATCAAAAGCTATATGATAAAGCATGGAAACTGCATCCACTTTATTTGCAAGAGAATCCTTTAATTGTTGAAACTTTACCTGATCCTCTTCTAGCAAAACATCATCTGCATCCATCCAAAAAATGTAATCCATCGTTGCTTTACTAAAGGCAAAATTTCTTGCTTTAGAAAAATCATCAACCCATTCAAAATCAAAAATCTTTTCTGTAAATTGACTTGCAATTTCCTTCGTTTTGTCTGTTGAGCCAGTATCGACAATTATAATTTCATCCACAAGATCGTTTACACTATTTAAGCATTGATGTAAAACTTCTTCCTCATTTTTCACTATCATACATAAACTAATTTTAACCATTCGTTCACCACCAAATATATTCGTTTTCATATTCATTACTATATGAATAGAAAATTTGAGTGAACATGATGAATGCACCAATTTTTAACAAAATATTAAAAACTAAACCGTAAATCGCTTAATTGCACTTGTTAATGAACGAATATTTTTCGTAATTTTTTGAATTTCCTCGTGCATTTCACGTGTTGCTTCCAGCTGATCATTTGTTGATTTTGACACTTGCTCTATTCTGGATGCATTTTGCTTTGATACTTCGCTTAATTGTAATGAATTTTGAGCAACTTCTTTTGTGCTTTCTGTGATTGAGCTTATTGTTGAAGAAACCTCGCCAATATGCGGTCCGATTTCATTTACAGATGATACGATTTGTTGGAATTTTGCAGCTGTTTGATTCGTAGTATCAAGACCTGTTTGGACAGATTCAATAGCAACTCCCATGAAACGTACTGACTCTTTTGTGTCGCTTTGAATTTGCTTGACTATATTCTCGATTACCCGAGTTGATCGAACTGATTGTTCTGAAAGTTTACGAACCTCGTCAGCAACTACGCTAAAGCCTTTTCCATATTCCCCGGCTCTTGCTGCTTCAATAGCTGCATTTAATGCTAGTAGATTCGTTTGTTCTCCGATTTCATTAATCATTTGAACCACTTTTTCAATTTCTTTTGAATGCGCAACTAACACCTGCATCATATCGTTCGTTTGCTTTACGGCTTGTTCAATTTCATTCATTTGTCCAATATTTAAGTTGACAAATTGAACCCCTTCATTTGCTTCATATACGGTATGTTGAATCGTTTTCTCTATATACTCAATACCTTCTGCGATAACTTCTATACCCTCAGCAATCCCTTGAAGTGCATTTGTATTAACTTTTAATTGATCTGTTGATCGAATGGTAGCTTTTGTTAAATCGGTAGCATCATGTGAAATATGGATTGATGCCTCTGTTGTTTTTTCTGATGCACGTTGCAATTGGTCATTTGCTTCATCTACTGAAGCAGCACTTTCTTGTACAACCCTTAATAGTTCCTTCACTTCCGTTGCCATTTGATTGTAGCTTAGCATGACCTCGCCTAGCTCATCCTTGGAATCATATGTAGCGGTTTTTGTAAAATCACCTTGTTCAGCCTCTTTAAGCAATTTTTTTAGCTGTCTTGTCGGTATATTTACGGCTCTTGTAGCCCGTATACTGAAATAAATAATAATTAGAATAATCACAACTGACACACTAGCCAATAATTTGTATCCAAATGAAATATCCTTTTGATAAGATGCCATTTGACTTTCTGCCCTATCAATTACATATTGCTTCATTTCTTGTACTGTAGTGATTATTTTATTATGATCTTCACTTTCCAAACTACTATTTAAATCTTTTATGTAAAATTCCATTTTAGAATCAAACTTATAATTTTCTAGTAAATTTTGAATCTCGTTCAATCTATTGGAATCTCCGGTAAGAAAAGCAACTTCAATATCTGAGATTGTGTTAACGGCTAGAAGCTTCTCTCCATACATAATTTCTGTATTATTTTCCATTTTCCTTAAATAATCAATACTAAAAATTGCAAAAATACTGTTCGAAATAATACAAACAATCATTAAAACTAGTAATCGGTCTTTTACCTTAATATAGCGTCTTAAACGCAATCCAAACGACCCCTCTACTTTATTTCTAGTAAGAGCATAGTTTAGTTTTATAAAGCAACTGTAAGATATATGTAAATAGTTTGTAAAAATTTCATATTCAAGGTATTTCCCCCAAGTAAAAGAGCTCCTTTAAAAGGAGCCCTTGCGAAGCAATTACATAAATTCTTTTACTAATTCATTAAACTTTTCTTCAGATAAATTCATATCAATTTTTGATAGTGGTTCTTCAGAGTAGCCAGGTACTTTTTCTTGGTAAGATTTTGTATCCGTTTCTTGATAAATAATACCTGTTACTAATCCTTCTTTTTCCATAACTGTTTGCATTGCTAATTCTCTGTTTGTAGAATCATAGTCTTCAATTTCAGATAGTTTCGTTAGATGCTCTTTAAACCATTCATAGGTATTTACCTTATTGTATGTTACACAAGGACTGAATACGTTAATGAATGAGAATCCCTTATGCTGAATACCAGCCTCAATTAAAGCTGTTAATTCTTTAATATCTGTTGAGAAACCTTGTGCGACAAATGTTGCACCAGCTGATAATGCCACTTCTAACGGTTTTAATGAAGGTTCAATTGCCCCGCCAGGTGTTGATTTTGTAATAAAACCTTGTGCAGAACGAGGTGAAGTTTGACCCTTTGTTAAACCATAAATTTGGTTATCCATAACAACATAAGTGATGTCAATGTTACGGCGGATCGCATGTACTGTATGAGCCATACCAATCGCAAACCCGTCGCCGTCACCACCAGAAGCGATAACATGGAGATCACGGTTGGCCATTTTTAATCCTTGTGCAAGTGGCAGCGCACGACCATGAATTCCGTGGAACCCGTAAGAATTAATATAGCCGGCAATACGTCCTGAGCAACCAATACCTGCAACTACCGCTAATTCATGTGGCTCAATTCCTACATTAGCCGCTGCACGTTGAATCGCTGCTTGAACAGAAAAGTCACCACAGCCTGGACACCAGTTTGGTTTAACTGAGTTACGAAAATCTTTAAATGTTGCCATTAGTCAAGCAGCTCCTTTACTTTATTTGTAAGCTCACGAGGTAAGAACGGTGTACCGTCATATTTCGTGATACTAAGTGTTTTATTGTGACCGCCCATATTCATTTTCATAATATTTGCAAGTTGAGAAGTTTTATTGTTTTCTACAACAATCACTTTTTTCGCTCCTGCTACTAAAGGAGCCATTTCTTCTGATGGGAATGGGAATAGTAAACGGATATGTGCATGGTTTACTTTAAGCCCTTCATTCGTTAATTGCTCTTGTACTTCTTCAATTGCTCCACGTGTAGAGTTAAAACCAACTAATAATACATCCGACTCGTCATGTGGTGCATTTACATAAACAGGATTATCGAATTTTAAATGTTGAAGTTTACGGAAACGTTTGTCCATTTGAATCTCACGGTTTCCTTGTGCTTCGCTTGGTTTACCTGTTTCATCATGCTCAACACCTGTTACATGGTGAATACCATTAGGTGTTCCTGGGAAAACGCGTGGTGAAATTCCATCTTCAGTGTTTTCATAACGTTTGAAGTAGTCTTTATTGTCGTTTGGTTCAATATCCCCTTCAACAATTTTCCCGCGACGAATTTCAATTTTCTTATAATCAAAAGGATCCGTAGTTTGTTTACCAAGAGATAATTGTAAATCCGTCATAATGATAACTGGTAGCTGAAGTTCTTCCGCAATATTAAATGCTTGAATTGTGTCAAAGAACGCTTCCTCCAATGTAGAAGGTGCAATGACAACTTTTGGAATCTCACCATGTGTACCATAGAGCATTGCCATTAAGTCTGATTGTTCTTGTTTTGTTGGAAGACCTGTTGATGGACCCCCACGTTGCGTATCGACAATCACTAAAGGTTGCTCCGTCATACCAGATAGACCTATCGACTCCATCATAAGTGATAATCCAGGTCCTGCTGATGCCGTAAATGCGCGGGCACCACCAAAGTTCGCACCAATCGCCATTGTAGCAGCGGCGATTTCATCTTCTGTTTGAATTACGGCTCCACCAAGCTTCGGTAGCTTTTTAATTAAATACTCCATAATTTCTGAAGCGGGTGTAATAGGATATGCTGCCATAAAGCGTGCACCTGCTGCTAGAGCACCTAAAGCAACTGCGTCATTACCAATCATATACATGCGACGTTTTCCATCTGCAGGAGCTAGTTCCCATTCACCTACTCGTTCACCTAATAGCTCACTCATAATGTCATAACCTTTTTGAATCGCTTCAATATTTTTATTTACTACTTCTTCGCCTTTTCGTCCGAAGATTTCATTTACAACATCTTGGAATACTTCAATATTTAAGTTTAATAGAGCAGAAGTTGCACCTATTGCTACCATATTTTTCATTAAAGAAGTACCTAGTTCCGTCGCAATTTCCGTAAACGGTACAATAAATAATGGTGCTTTTGAGTCTTCAGGTTTTGTTGGCTCAAATTTGCTGTCTGCTAAAATAATACTTTTTTCTGTTAGTTCTTTATAGTTTACTTCAATTGTTTCTTGGTCAAATGCTACTAAAATATCTAAATCGTCCGCAATTGAGCGCACTTCTGTTGGTCTTACTGTAATTTTATTATTCGTATGGCCACCTTTAATACGTGAAGAGAAATGGCGATAGCCGTAAAGGTGATAACCTAAACGATTCATTGCCATTGAGAAGATTTCACCAGTACTCTCAATACCTTCACCTTGCTGCCCACCGACTTTCCACGAAAGCTGATGTAACATGTTAACAACTCCTTAGATTATTACTGATTTATATATAAATTTCCTTCATTAGTTTAACATGAACGTATGTTATTAACTATTGGAAATACAACAATTTGTTGAAAATCAGACCTTTGACGGAAAAAGGGAAATTCAGCTAAATTGTATCATTGTATGTAATATTAGATTACTTCAATAAATAAAACCCATACTACCTATTATTTTTTATTCCGTGATTTTTGTAAAAAAGTTATTTTCCATTGAAAAGCTCTCACTAACTAGCCTTAGCTAATTAATGAGAGCTTTGGTTCAAACGCTTTTAACGGTTTCTTTTTTCTACTACTAACTTTAATGCTGTTCGATCCTCACCAGCAATTGTAATATCTGCAAAAGCTGGTGCACAAATTAAATCTGTTCCGCTCGGCGCCACAAAACCGCGCGCAATCGCAACTGCTTTCACTGCCTGATTTAATGCACCTGCACCTACAGCTTGCATTTCCGCATATCCTTGCTCTCGAATAACCGCAACGAGCGCACCTGCGACAGAATTTGGATTAGAGCGAGATGATACTTTTAATGAATCCACAATTATTCCTCCCCATATAGCTTTAATAAATGTTGAATGAAGCATTTGAATTTTTTGGGCATTCATTCAAAGGACTTCAACTTAGTGTCCGTATGACATTTTATGTTGCTAATGGGGAAAATAGAATCTATTCTAAATCGAATTTAAAGCCGAAAAAAATTTATTTTTAGCCTCTGAAAGGATAGTCTTCATTTATATAAATTCGCTCGCAATTTAGGGCTTTTCCTGTTTTATCGTCTATTTCAACGAAAAACCCACTTAGTACTTCACGACCTGTTTTTGGAACTTCAAAACGAGATGGCATATTTGTTTGAAATTTATATATGACACTTTCTTTTTGCATCCCTAAAACTTCATCGTAAGGTCCTGTCATTCCAACATCGGTAATATAAGCTGTTCCACCTGGATAAATTCTCGCATCCGCTGTTTGAACATGTGTATGAGTTCCTACTACTGCTGAAGCTCGACCATCTAAATGCCAACCAAGGGCAATTTTTTCACTCGTTACTTCCGCATGAAAATCAACAAACACTAACGGCGATATTTCACGAGCTTCTTCCACTAAAAGATCAGCCATTGCAAATGGGTCTTCATGAGGCGGTAAAAAAACTCTGCCGTGTAAATTGATAACTGATAGGGTAACACCGTTTTTCGAGATTTGCACCATTCCCTTACCAGGTGCTTCTTTCGAGAAGTTTGCAGGACGTATTAAATACTCTGCATCATCAATAAATTCAAATATATCTTTATTGTCCCATGTGTGATTGCCCATCGTAATGACATCTACACCAACTTGTAACAACTGCTGATAAATCTTTTGTGTAATCCCACGACCTGCTGCTGCATTTTCTCCATTTGCAATAACAACATCCGGTCCGTATTTTTTCTTTAAGCGCGGTAAATATTTTTCCACTGCATCGCGACCAATCGAACCAACAATATCGCCGATAAATAAAACTTTCATTAAATGACCTACTTTCTATCAATACGCCTTGGCGGATTTCGCATTCATGTAGGGCCTTCAGAAACAAGCTAGTATCTAACTAAAAACGATACTTTCGCTAACCCCCTAACACTTCTACAAATCATTTGACTCTCCGAAGGCTTTATCTTCACTTTGTAGGTGAATCCCCACTAAAAAAGATAATAACTCCATCAATTTTACCATTCAACCGTTGGAAAGGGCAAAATAAAACGTAAATCATCAAGGATTTACGTTTTGAACTCTTATTCCTTTTTCAAATAATCATATTGATATCGATAATAATTATTCCGAGGTATTTTATGATTATTTAATACTACCCCTAATATTTTGGCTTTTGAAGCTAAAAGAATTTCCTTTGATTTTAAAACCTCTTCTTTTTCGGTATTTCCTGAATTAATAACGATAATAGTACCATCACATTTATTCGCTAATATTTGTGCATCCGTCACTGACAAAAGAGGCGGTGCATCAAAAATAATCATGTCATAATATTTCTTTACTTCGTTGAGTATTTCATCTAAGGAATTTGCTGACAGTAATTCAGCTGGATTTGGTGAAATAGGTCCGCTTGGAATTAAAAATAGTCCTTCAATATTTGTATTCTGAATTACTTCATAATATTATTTTTGTCTTGCTAAAATTGTTGATAAACCATCTAAATTTATTATATTAAAGGTTAAATGCAATGTTGGTTTACGTATATCTCCATCGATTAACAATACTTTTTTACCCTCTTGAGCAAACACAACTGCAATATTTGCAGCATTCGTTGTTTTGCCTTCGCCTGGAATAGAGGAGGTTATTAATAGCGTTTTTTCATGTTGGGAAGACATAGAGAAGGTAATATTCGTACGGATCGTTCGGAACTGTTCAGATACAAATGAATAATTATCTGATAACGTTACAAGTATACGCGGCATCGTTGAAAGCTTTCTATGTTTTTTCTTTTTTCCAAACATTCACTTCCCCCTTGCATTATTTTACATTCTAGAGGATTGATGATTTTTATAACCTTTCATCAAACTTACGCTTCCAATTACCGGCAAGTCTAAAATTTCTTCAATATCTTTTTCACTTTTAATAGTTGAATCTAAAATTTCTAATAAAATAGCTAATCCTATACTCACTAGTAGTCCTGTTAACCCAGCAATCCCAATAAATAAAATCTTATTAGGTTTGACAGATATAGGGTTATCATCTATAGCCGCACTTGATAAAATATTTATATTATCTACATTCATTAAAGTTGGAACTTCCTCTTTAAACACTTCTGCAACTTTATTCGCTACTGCTACTGCTTGTCTAAAATCTTCATCTTCTACGATTATATTAACAACCTTTGAGTTATTCTCATTTGAAACGGAAATTTGATTTGATAACGATTCTGATGTAACTGTTAAGTTTAATTCTTCAATTACCTTATTCAAAATAGCAGGACTTTTTATAATGACATTATACGTATCGATTAATTGCAAAGCCGTTTCAAGCTCTGTCCATCCATAAACTTCCTGATTTACATTATTTTGATTCACTAAAATTTGTGTTTGTGCTGAATAGATAGGGGAAATTAAATAAAATAGAAGAAGCGTAGTAACTGCAACAGTTATAACAACAAAACTAATAATAAGAAAAAGCCGTTTTTTTACTATTTTCAATATTTCTTGTAAACTAAGTGCTTCATCCAATGAATGATCCCCCTAGTACTTATTTAAAAGAAATTCATAATAAAATTCCTCATTTTTAAGTTACTTATTATTTTTTACAATTATTAATATGTGCCGAACAATCTATTTAGTAAAGTTCGAGTTAAAATACATTAAAATTTTTGATTTCTATGCCATTTCCGAGCACTTTCAATAATTTGATCTAAACCTTTCTCCGCTATCCATCCAAGCTCATCCCGAATTTTTTTTGAAGAGGCAACTAATCTTTCTGGATCTACTTTACGTCTTGCTGCTACTTCAAAATTACATTTTAAATTGGCAATTCGCTCACACGTTTCAATTACTTTTTTAACCGAATAACCGTTACCATTACCCAAGTTATATATGACTGTTTTACTTTTTCCATTTAATAAGGATTCGAGTGCTAAAATATGTGCCACTGCTAAATCTGTTACGTGAATATAATCTCGAATACAAGTTCCATCAGGTGTGTCATAATCATCACCATAAATTAATACTTTTTCTCTAGAGCCGATTAAGTGCTGTAATATAATTGGGATTAGATGGGTTTCGGGAGTATGGCTTTCTCCAATTTCACCTGTTGAATGAGCACCAGCAGCATTAAAATATCTTAAAATAACATATTGCAAATCATATGCTTGTGAATAATCTTCAAGTATTAGTTCAATCATTCGCTTTGTTCGTCCATAGGGATTTATAGGATTTGTAGGTATAGATTCATGGATTAGTTCTCCATTGGGGGTGCCATATACTGCGGCGGTAGATGAGAAGATAAAATGTTTCACCTGATAGTTTATTACATAATTCAAAAGGTTTAGAGTAGCAACTACGTTATTATGATAGTATTTCTTCGAGTTTATGACAGACTCAGCAACTAAACTACTAGCTGCAAAATGGATAACTGCTTTTATTGGCGCTTCATCAACATAGCGGCTTTCCATATACTTGCGAAGTACTCTAAAAGCTAAGGCAGGTTCTAATGTCGTTCCAGATTTTGAAATGACGTTTAAATAGATTTCTTTATCTATTAATTGTTGTATATACGCTCCACTCATGTTTTGTCCGACGTAAACTACTTTTATTCCATTTGGATGAGGTCTAAAGTATGGTGTTAAAGCATCCTGAATTGCCCTTGCCCCTAAAAAGGCCCCCCCACTCCAACAACTACTAGTACATCTGCATGTGCTTTTATTTCCTCTGCTAAAAATTGGATTGTATTCAACATTTCTTCGTTTTCTTTTAGTGGAGAATTAAGCCCACCAGTTAATTCATTATTATTCATTTCAAAAAATGATGAATTTTTGATACTATGATGTATATTTAAACCAATCAATGTTTACCAATGATTCGTTTAATATACTTGTTTGAAGTAATTGAGTAATCAACATTTCCCTCCTTTCAGTAAATATATAAGATTATTTGTAAAATTTTCATTTATAAGGATAAAAATTTAACATTTTTCATCCATTATATGAGCATTTCTCTAACTTAATACCTAGGACAAAATTAAATCTTTAACACTATTTCGCAAAAATAAAAAGACCAAATTCTTTATGAATTCAGTCTTAAACATATTAAAAACCCTATTAAATTTCTAATAAACTCCGAACTTTACACTATTTTTATTTAAAGTCGGTTGCCACCAATGCATATTTTGAACATACCATTGAATCGTTTCTTTAATGCCTAATTCAAAGGAATATTTCGGTTCCCATCCTAGCAGAGTTACTTTTTCTGGATTAATCGCATATCTCTTATCATGCCCTAAACGATCTTCAACATATTCAATTAGTTTTTCTGATTTCCCTAATAAACTAATAATCTTTTCGACAACCTTTAAATTCGAATGCTCATTATGTCCTCCAATATTATAAACCTCTCCATTTACTCCTTCATGTAAAATTAAATCTATAGCCGTACAATGATCAAATACATGAAGCCAATCTCGAACATTTTGACCATTACCATAAAGCTGTACCTTTCGATTATTTAAGACGTTTAAGATTGTTAAAGGAATTAATTTCTCCGGGAATTGATAAGGACCATAATTATTTGAACAGCGTGTTATATTAATTGGTAAGCCAAAAGTTTTATAGTATGCAAGTACTAATAAATCAGATGATGCTTTACTTGCACTATATGGACTTGATGGTTGCAATGGGCTTTCTTCCGTAAAAAAAGTTTGTGGATTATATTCCAATTGACCATAAACTTCATCAGTAGAAACATGTATGATTTTTTCAATTCCTACTTGATATGCAGCTTGCAATAGCATGTAAGTACCTAAAACATTCGTTTGAACAAAAATCTCAGGTTCGATTATCGAGCGGTCAACATGACTTTCTGCTGCAAAATGGACGATGAAATCAAATTTTTTATTTTCAAAAAGGCATATAATTGCTTTTTGATCATTAATATCTGCTTTAATAAAATGATAATTATTTTTCTTTTCGATAGCGCGGTGTTTCGATAATTCCCCGGCATAGGTTAAATTATCTAAATTATAAATTTCATAGTCAGGGTATTTTTTCACCATATTGAACAAAATTCCCCCCTATAAACCCTGCCCCACCCGTTATTAATATCTTTTTTCCCTTCAAATACATTTCCTTATTTCAGCTCGTAATAACATGGGAATAATCTGAAGTTTTTAGACTTCCTGTAAATATTTCCCGTATTCTGTTTTCAATAAGGGCCGTGCAAGCTCTAATAATTGGCTTTTCGAAATATATCCACTTCGGTAGGCAATTTCTTCAATACATGCAATTTATAAACCTTGTCTCTTTTGAATTGCTTCCACAAAATTTGATGCTTCTAGTAATGATTCATGGGTTCCCGTATCTATCTACGCTAAGCCCCTACCGAGCAGTTCTACTTTTAGTTCATTCCTTTTTAAATACTCTTCAAGTATTGAAGTGATTTCTACTTCTCCTCGATTTGAACTTGTTTTGCAATTTCAATTACTTTATTATCAAAAAAAGTATAAACCTGGAATAGCATAGGACGATTTTGGATTTTCAGGTTTTTCTTCTATGGAAAGGACATTCATTTGCTCATCTACTTCCACCACTCCATATGCTCTAGGATCATTTACAAAACACCCAAAAATAATCCCACCTCTCTTTAAAGAAGCAGCTTCTTTAAGACGGTTCGTCAAATCTGATCCATAGAAAATATTATCCCCTAATACCAAGGCAACTGTAGAATCTTCAATAAATTTTTCACCGATAATAAAGGCTTCAGCCAACCCATTCGGATTTTGTTGAACAGCATACTCAAAACAGATTCCAAATCTAGATCCATCACCTAAAAGCTCTTTAAATCTTTCAATATCTCTCGGTGTTGAAATAATCAATATTTCTTTTATACCTGCTAGCATTAAAACAGATAATGGATAATAAATCATTGGCTTATCATAAAATGGTAGCATTTGCTTTGAAATCGACTTAGTTAAAGGATATAACCTAGTACCAGAACCACCTGCTAAAATGATACCTTTCAAATTCTTCACCTTTCGTTTAAAAGATACAAATTTCATAGTAATTACTTTTAATTAATCAATTCATAGTTTTCAAGCATAGTTGCAATACTTTGAATATCATTAAACATTAATACATCGATAATAGTAAGTCCTGGTGTAAAACTACTTTTATATTGTTTATATGGTGAAAGCTATTGCATAAATTCCAAATGGAATACTAATTGCTAATATAACGATTCCGATTAATTTTTTTACTATCTCCAATTTTAAATAAATATCACTTCTCCCAATAGCATTAATTGCTTGCAAGTTCGCCGTATGAATTGGCCATAATGCATAAATGGCACAAAAAATTTGTAAAAAAGGAACTGCCGGTAGCCATTTTTCAGTAAGTAAAATCAGTACTAATGGTTTTGCAACTACTGTCAAGCCTACCATCATTGGAAAAATAATAAATGAACTTGTGACAATGGATCTTCTTACCATCTCTTTTATTCGGTTGCGATCTTCTTGCTGAGAAGCTAGGGCAGGAAGTAAAACGGATTGTATTGAGCCGTTTAAATTGTTTACTATAAAACTTGGAAACTGTTCTCCTCTACTATAAAATCCTAAAAATACTGGACTAAACATTTTACTAATTAAAAGACTTCGAAGATTAGAGTAAATATTATCAATTAATGTAGAAATCATTAATTTCCACCCGAAGGAAAACAAACTTCTAATTCGATTAACAGAGAAAAGAATTTTTGGTCTCCATTTCACTGTAATGAATAGCACAGTCGTCATTAATAATTGTTGTGTTAATTGCTGTACAACAAGTGCCCACACACCAAAATTCGAAATTGCCATGCAAATGCCAATAATCCCCGATATAATAACAGCTATCAAGCTACTTAAAAATAATTTTTTAAATTGCATGTTCCTTGAAATGATTGCATTTTGTATAGAATTAAATGCATTTAAAAATAAAGATAACGAGAGGACACGTATTACAGATACTAGTTGAGGTCCATCGAAAAATGAGGCAATATAAGGAGCAAGTATGTAAAGTGCGAAATAAAGAACACTTGAAACAGCTAAATTTAAATAAAATACAGATGAAAAATCTACTTCATCAGCATCTTTCTTTTGAATGAGCGCAGTATTGAATCCACTTTCAGCTAAAACTTTTGCAATCATAATAAAGATGGTGACTAATACTAATAATCCAAAATTTTCTGGAAGTAGAATTCTAGCTAGCACAATCATAACAATTAATTGAATGCTTTGAGTTCCAATCCGTTCTGTTAACTTCCAAAATAATGAAGTTACAATTTTATATTTGGTTATTTCATAGCCCAGCTAAGCCACCTCTTTCTATCTTTTAAAAAATTGTATAGGCTAGGGGCATATTGATCGGTAAGTATTACAAATTTGTTTAGCAAACCTAATTGTAAATATTCTTTTCTGAAATCTCCTTTTTTAGCTTCTTTAAATTTTCTTTGTTTAAATAGTACGTGTAATTTATTACTTTTTTTCTTCTTATCAATCACTTCGTTGTATTGATAGTTCGTATATTCATTCAATTCATCAAGCATTTTTTCAATTTTAATAAAATGCTTTGCGATTTTTTCTGCATCTGAAAAATTTTTCACTTTCCAAGAACCATTCACCCCTTCTCGGTAAACTGACATATATTCATCAATATAATGAACTTCTCCTAATAGCGACAAATTAATCGTTAATGGGTAATCTGCTACAGGAGCATTTTTTAATAAGTCAGGTCTAATTTGACTGAATTTCGAACGATACATCATTGAATTCGTAATAAAAAGACCTCCCCCACCGTTTATTACTTCCTCTATAGAAAAAATTTTATTTCCTTTGCTCGGACGATTATAATAATTGATTTTTTTTTCAGCTGATACAACATATCCCCCATGTACACATAAGCTGCATTAGGATGTTGTTCCATACTGTTTTTGTAATTTATATGGATCGATCCAATAATCATCACCTTCACATTCAGCAATATATTTTCCTTTAGCCCGACTTAAATTTAATTGTGTAACAGAAACTCCTTCAATTGAATATTGATTTACGGTTTGGTAAATCGGCTTTATAAGATCTGGATATTTCTTTTCATAGGCTCTTATTATGTCAGCCGTTCGATCAGTAGAGGCGTCATCATGAATTAATATTTCATATTTGAAATTTGTTTTTTGTTGTAAAAATCCATCAATGGCATCAGCTATATAATCTTCGTGATTATAGGTTTTGCAGCTAATACTAACGATAAGCTCTTCCATAATTAATTCCTCCTGTATTGGATAAGCTTTATTTAATATAAAAGCATTAAAAACCATTGATACTCCTATAATGTTTGGAAATAAATAGGAAACCATTTTCATATTCACTACTTTATGAAGGAAAATCAGACTATATTCGAATTCTTAATAATAAAAATTAAATATAAAAAACAAGGTTTTTACTATGTATAACGTTAAAAATAACGAAAAAAGGACCATTCAGAAACATTTACTTTCTGAATAGTCCTATTCAAAATTACTAGGAATTTCAATTTAGGAAGCTTCCATATTTCTAAAAATAATCAATAAACGTCGGAATCCCAACAGGTAAAATATCTTCAAGTACTGATATGGTGTCTGTTTTTCCTTTTAATCGTTCAATTTTTTCAAGATATTTTGGACGCTTATAGCCTAATAACATAGTTGCCAATGTTTGAATGGACATTTGAACAGTAATATGCTCATGTTCTTCTATAGGTTCAACTTTTTTTACCTTTACCTTCCAATCAACAGAAGAAATATCATATGTTCCGTTGTTCCATTCAACTAAACGATCCGTTATAGTAAAACGAATATGAAATGTCGGTTCATCAAATGGGAAGGTTGAAAGAAATTTTTCTACATCTACAATTCGTGCCATAAAATAAGGTGATACTTCTTGAATAATTTCACTATCCTCTAGTAAAAAGGCAACGGGTTCATTGCCAGCTGTTTTTCCATATGCATTATATACCATTGATTTATGAGCAGAAACGAAATTCCATAATCCTTTTCTCGCCTCTTCTTGTAAATAAACAATTTCATCAATATAAAAATTTTCTTCCATAATGCGATAAAACATATATCCTTGTGGTTCATCTTCTTCATCATAATAAACTGCTGCCTGTAATTGTACATCAGTATCGACAAATTTTTCTTCCCAATAATCTTCATGGAATTTTTCATTCCACGCGATTGTATTTCGAATCATTGCCCCGTGTGTTCTTGAGGCATATTTTTCGTAAATTTCTACAACATGTTTATTTCTTGTATCAACACGACGAATTTTACCTGGTAGCTCTTTATAATGTGGGAACTGTGTGTCTTTTACTTGGAACTCGACAATGTCACACATAATTTCCCATCCTTTTTTTCGATAATACGGAATAGAGAAAGGAAATAAATATGAAATATAACGTCCTTCCTTACGCATAATTGTTAATGTTTCTTTAATTAGCTGATCCATCAATCCTTGCTTTGAATACTCTGGATAAGTTCCAATTGCAGTAATCCCACCCATTTCATAAGCAACTCCAAAAACATTTACTTGGAATGGCAAACTTAGAATTTGTGATACAAGCTGATTACCATCAAACCAGCCAAGTGCATGGCCAACATTAAATTGTCTGCTTTTTTCTGTTACGAATCGCCGATCTTTTTTCAAGGACATCGACATTTGGAAAACATAATTTAATAAATCGATGGATTGTCCCATTTCATCCATTCTTATTTCCCGCATCACTAAGCCTTTACGTTGATTCACTTTTATCACCTATTGTTTTTGGATTTTAAAATAATGTGAATAATTCCTTTAAAATAAAACTTAAATAAATCCCCTTTCTTCAAGATTACTAAAGTTTCTTTCATCTTTCCAAGAATTACAATTACCATCTCCGTTTTTTTGTTCCCTGTGGTTCAAGAATAATTAATTCCTTATTTTTTATTATATTTTTATTATTTCCAATTAATATGTCAACATAATCCAATAATGCCTTTTTTTCTAAATAATATAGCCCTTCTTTAAATAAAAAAGGACGTGTTTTTAAATTATGAACATCTGAACCATAGGTATGGATTAAATTCGCTCTAATTAAATCAAAGGAAAATTTCTGTATTTTTCGTCCAAGGAGTCCTGTTAAACTGCTCGCTGTTATTTGAGCTAATGCCCCTGCACGGATTAGTTTTTCTAATTGTATTGGATTTTCTAATATTGCATTATTTCTTTCAGGATGTGCAATGATTGGAATAATTCCTTCCTCTAAAAATTCACGGATGATATGAAATGTATATAATGGAACTGCATAAGATGGAAGTTCTAATAGTAAATAGTTTGAATTTGCTAAAGTATGGATTTGGTTGGATTTATATAATTGTATTAAATTAGGAGATAATCGTACTTCATGACCAGTATATATTTTTATTGGTATATTATTTTTTACGCTTTCTAATTGAAGGAAATTAACTTTAATATAAACTTCATGATAATCTGCTGAGTATTGTGGATGTTGAAAATGAGAGGTTGCGATTATTTCAGAAATTCCTTCATAAGCAGCCTTTTCTAACATATTGATGGATTGCTCTATCGTTGTAGGCCCATCGTCTACATTCCATAGTAAATGACTGTGTATATCGATCACTACGCCCCTCCTTTGGCACATCAGAATTCTGATATTAAAACATAATCAAAAAAGTTTTAAATTAGTACAAAGAGATTCAATTTCAAAGAACAAAGGCTTAAGCTTCATGCTCCTGCGATTACTCGTCGCAATACTTATGCTCCTGCGATTACTCGTCGCAATACTTATGCTCCTGCGATTACTCGTCGCAATACTTA
>JAEXYZ010000121.1 GCA_023405135.1 Bacillota bacterium
GCTCAACTACAGTTTGTTTGAATTCTTGATTATATTTTTTTTGACTCATAATACGGACACGACCTTTCATTAGTTCAATTTTAATGACTTAACCAAGTTGTGTCCATACATCTATACTACAATCATATGTATAAAAAGAAATTGATATAAAATAAACACTTTGTTTTCAATAGACGTTATTAAGTTAATTATCAATATTATATTCTGATAATTTCGATACTTTTATTATTAAATAATTTTTAGGAAAATACAACCATTAATTTTATAAAAAATTTAATAGTAATAGATTTATAATATTGTAAATCGTTAATATTACTGAGTTTTTTTATTATTAATAGGCGGATTTAATTCTGAGGAAATTTTTTTGTTCGTTTTGTTCATTAAGTTATTTATTATAATCAAATATTATATTGAGTGTTATTAGAGTATGTTTCGTAAATTAAAAGTTAACTAAGTTATTAATTTTTTATCAATTTAAAATTAGGTTAATTAAATAATTTTGTTGTTTTATTGTTATAATACAGTTAGTTGTGCAATTTTTCTTTAAGAATTGAAATTATAAGATAGGATGAATATTATTATCAACGATCGAAAAAAACGTTTAAGAGAGTTATTAGAAAAGCAAAAACAAAAATCGAGAGTAGAGCAAGAGAAAAAAGATTTTGAAATGGTTCTAGATGAAGTAAATAAGTTATTTCCAAATATTGATGATCAAGTCGAGGTAGATATTTTAACTAAAGAGGATTCTGAAAAAATCATTGATAATTTATTTAAAGAGTTTCCTTTTTGTAATAGTGGAATTGATTGGCAGTTAATGTATTGTAAATCTATATTTTCCAATTTTATTGATTATGAAAGTGCATTAGCAGAACTATTAATTAAAAACTTTAACGTAAACAATGAAATATGTTATATTATCGATCTTAACTATCAACATGTTATTAAAACAAAATTAATTACTATTGTTCATAGAATCGAAGAGGTCAGAACTTGGGACCGATATATTTACTCGCCTAAAATTAAACTAGTCATAGAATTTCCTTCGAACGATATAGCCGTTGGATGGAAAGAAAAATAATACCCTGATTATCCCGAAAAAGGGAATCAGGGTTATTTTCTAATCAATTCTTTTTTCATTTAGTAGATCGCTAACGGTGCCTAATTGATATCCTTTTCCTTTTATTTCCGTAATCATTGATTCAATTCCTTCAGCGACAGGTTTTGTCGGATGCATTAAAACCATTGAACCATTTTCTACTTTTGACACGACTCGATTAACCATTTCTGAAGTTGCAGGCTTTTTCCAATCAACCGTATCAACTGTCCATAAAATTGTTTTCATATTAAGTTGGTCTGCTACTTGAATTGTTGTTTCATTAAAGCTTCCACTTGGTGGAGCGAACCATTTTGTCTTTAAACCTAAAGTTTTTTCAATGACATCATTAGTCTTTTTCAATTCTTCTGTTGTTTCAGCCATTGATTTTTTTTGAAGATCCGGATGGCTATAAGCATGATTTCCAATTTCATGACCACCATCTTTAATCGACTTTGCTAAATCTGGATTCTTTTTTACCCAACTGCCATCTAAGAAAAAAGTAGCCTTCGTTTGATGTTCTTTTAAAACTTTTAAAATCGTTGGGATATATTCATTCCCCCAAGCCACATTAATTAAAAAGGCTACCATAGGTTTTTCTGGATTGCCCTTATAAATTGGTTGTGGATCTAAATCATCTAAATGAGTAGTTGGTGGAATTTCCTTAAAAACGATTTTGCTTTCATCGAATTTCCCTTTTTTCTTCATCTTTTTATAACTTGCTTCAACATCTACTTCTAGCCCATTATATCCAGGGATGGCTTTCCAAACTTGATCGACTTTTGCATCAATCGGTTCAATTTTATGTTGTTCACTGTATGTTTGAATTTGTTTATAAAGTTCATCTTTCTCAATTCTTGATGAAATGATAAAGTCCTCATCATTTTTTGTATGTGGAGCCATTGCTTCATATGGAGCAGTATAAAGACCAAATGTAAAAAGAAGTAGACTAGAAAACAATATAAGAAAACTAATATTTTTTCGTTTCATTTTTATCTCCCTTGTAAGAAGTAAGTAAAATGTTAACTAGACGACGTGTAATTTCATTAAATATCTGATAATTCATCAGTCTAGTATAATTAAGTTTTCCCACCTAATAACGAATTATGAATAGATGTTTCAAGTGAATTGCAAAAAATCCAGATCATATCCAGAAAGCTATATTCTCTTGTGGAGTATAGCTTTTTCGTTTACCCCACTAACAGAATAAAAATTAACTAAAAATGTGACGAGTTTATTTTTATTTACGTCTAAGTATATAGAAAAGGAGTGACAACTTTGGAACAAGAGGAATTAGCTTTATGGTTTGATGACTATGGCGAGTCGATTCTAACCTACATACTTTTAATGGTAAGAGATTATCAACAAGCAGAAGATTTAACACAGGAAACTTTTCTTAAAGCATTTAAACATAAACAACAATTTAAGCAAGAAGCTTCAGTAAAAACGTGGTTATTTTCAATTGCCCATAATGTAACGAAAGATTATTTTCGGAAAAAACATCCTCTGCAACATTATTTAGGATTAACAATGGTAGAAAAGGACTATGAACCATTACCTGAGCAAATTTTGACAATGAACTTTCAAACTGAACAATTATATCGAGCTATACAGCAATTAAAGCCTTCCTATAAACATGTGATTATTTTAAGGAAATTAAAAGAATTTTCAACAGCTGAAACAGCACTCGTTTTAAACTGGTCGGAAAGTAAAGTGAAAATGACTTTAAAGAGGGCATTAGTTGAACTAAAGGATGAATTGATCAAAGGGGGGAATACGATTGAAATTCTTTGATGAGCAATTTAGGGAATTGGAAGAACAATTAAAAATAAAAGACACATCGATAGTACAGCTAAGAGGAAAAATTTTGCACAGTACTCATAAAAGTAAATCTACCAATAGAAGAAGGTATGTATTTATTACTGCAGCAGTTTGTTTTCTATTTTTAATTACTTCACCATTTTATTCAACAACGATGGCGAGCATAGCTGCAAAAATATTACCAATCTCTATTACTCCTAGTTTTTCAGATGGTCATTATAATCCGGATTTAACATCCCAACTATTTGAATTAGTTGAAAAAGAAGGATACACTGTAAATTCTGTCGGGATCACACCATCTCCTTATACAATTGAAGTTTCAATCTTTTTAAAAGATTCAACATTAAAACAAGCATCAGATGCTCTTGGACCAATCATTACAAATTATTTATTAGAAAATGGTTATGACAAATATGAATTAAAGTTTACAAAGGCAATGGAGTTCAAGCGAGAAGATGATATGGAAGAGACAACTAATCTTTATGACCATGTACGGGAGATTGTAAAAGAAGTATTCGCATCTTATGGATATGCAGAGGAAGCGGAATACGAATTAGCAGGCTTGAAAAATGGATGGTTTTCTAGCATTGTTACAATTGATATGCCAGATCATATAAATGAGTCAGAAAAAATTATTTCGGATATTAAGAAAGAATTTGAGGCACAAAAATTAGATATTAAAGACGTGGAAGTAACGACATTTAATCTTGAGCATCGTAAGCAAGATAATCGATGGGCATATATTGTATCAGACATTTACAATGGAATGGCAGGTAAATCTACTTATCAACTTACAGGGGTATCATATAAAGTGAGGAAGGGACATTCATATGTTTCATTAAAAACGGATTTTGAGGAAAAACCTTCTGAAGAGATTATTCAAGAAATCGAACTGGCTATTAAAGACTATTTAGTATTACCAGAAATAAAAGAACAAATTCAAAATGATGATTATACTATTCAATTGCTATTAAAGAATGGACAATCCTTTATAAAGATAACAAAATAAGTTAAAAGATTGTAGGATTGATTGACAAATCAATTCAAACGGTAGCTAACAACATTATAGGTGGGGAAAATGTTCCCCACTTTTTGTAGATTAAATTGATCAGAATAAACCGATTAAAAGATAAATGGCAGTTCCCCAAATAAATAAGGCTGAGCATTTGTTGAAAATGTTCATTAAACCGCCTTTACCATCCAAGTTCTTTATAATTGAACCTGCTACTGTTAACCCGAAAAACCAAATCCAAGACACTGCAATACAAGCTAGAGTAAATAAAATTTGTTCCATTCCTACATATTTTAATGCACTTGTCCCAATAACACCTACAATATCTAATATTGCATGTGGATTTAAAAATGACACTGATAATGCAAAAAGTATTTGCTGCTTTTTTGGTAATGCGTTCTTCGTATCAGTTGTTGGTTCAGATCGCCAAATAGTATAGCCCATATAAAGTAAAAAGAAAATCCCGATAATGATTAGGCTAAGTCTTAACCAATCAAATTGTAAAACGATTATAGATAATCCAAAAATGGCTAATAGGATTAAAAGTGTATCGCACAATGCGGCTGTTATAGTTGCAGGAAGTGCTCGAATTAGGTTTGGTTGAGTAGCACCTTGCGAAAAAACAAACACGTTTTGAACTCCTAAAGGTAAAATAAGACCAAATGCTAAAATAACTCCATGAACAATGGCTTCCATTTAATCAACTCTCTTTCAATAACTATCATACTATGATAAAACTAAAAGAAAACAGCCAATTGGGTGGTTTTATATCCATCCAATTTAGGGGTAGATGAAATGAAATGGAAACCAAATCGTCAGTCTCATTTAACGATTCAGGAGCAAATTGTAGATTGGATTAAATCTCGTATTGAATGTGGAGATTGGCATGTCGGAACAAAAATTCCAACACAACGTCAACTAGCAATGCAATTTAATGTGAATCGCAGTACTATTCAACTAGCCATTGATGAATTAAAGGCAGATGGTTTACTTGAATCAAAAATAGGGTCTGGCGTTTTTGTTGCCAATAATTCATGGAATGTTCTATTAAATAAATCTCAACCGAATTGGCAGCATCAGATTGAATCAAGTATTCATAAACCAAATTATCATACGATTCAACTTATAAACGAATATGAGCAATATGACCATATCATTCGGCTTGGAACAGGTGAATTATCGCCAGAATTACTCCCAACAAAACAAATTGAAAAGTCTTTAAAAGAAATTACTCTCGAGCCAAAAGCAATTGGGTATTCATCTCCTCAAGGAAGTGAAAAGCTAAGGGAAATATTATGTAACTATTTAAAAAAGCGCGGTATATATACGTCGCCTGAAAATATTCTGATTGTTTCAGGAGCCCTCCAAGCACTTCAATTAATTGCAGTTGGATTATTAGAAGAGGGATCGATTGTTTTCCACGAACAACCATCCTATTTGAATTCTATACATCCATTTCAGTCTGCCGGAATGCGTATGGTTTCAATTTTGCGCAATACAGAGTTGACTGCTAATTTGAGAGCCATAAAAAGAAAAAGACAATCATTATTTTATTGTGTCCCAACATTACATAATCCTACTGGGTATAACTGGAGCATTGAAGAAAAGAAAGACTTATATGACACTTGCAATGAATTACAGATTCCCATTATTGAAGATGATGTTTACCACGAATTGTTATTCGACAATTCTTCACTGGCTATAAAGGCTTTTGATACATTGGGACAAGTTCTTTATATTGGCAGTGTCTCTAAAACGTTAAGCCCAGGTCTCCGTATCGGATGGGTTGTAGCACCAACACAAGTAATTGAGCGATTAGCTGATATTAAAATGCAAACGGACTATGGTTCAAGTGCCTTTTCTCAAGAAATAGTGGCGCACTGGATTTCAACAGGTATATACGAAAAACATTTAGAAAATCTACGTGAACAATTGAAGAATCGAGCTACTTTTGTTGAAACGGTTTTAGAGCAACATTTTAAAAACATTGCTACATGGAAAAAATCAGAAGGTGGATTTTACATTTGGTTAAAATTCAATGAGCCAATTGTAAATAAAAGTTTATTTCTAAAGCTTCTTCAACAAAATGTTTTAATTAATCCAGGGTATATTTATGACTCTAACGATTTACACCATATCCGACTTTCTTACGCCTATGCTTCTCTAGAGGAATTGAAAGTAGGATTGGAAATATTACTAGAACTAAGCACGTAAAAATTATAAATTCATCAAATTAAGCGTTGATCTATAAGGGATTAACGCTTTTTTCTTTAACATTGAACATACATGACAACTTGAAACTTTTTCATTTTATTAACTATTTAAAACCTCTTACCTTCATTTTTTTACCACTTATCAGGAATAGGGTAAATTTTGTAAAAACGTATGTTACTATATGAACAAGGGAAGGAGGCACCTATGAAAATCCAATTAATCATTGATGAAAAATTTCAAGAAACAGAAGTTCAAATTTGTGCAAAGGAATATAACGACCAAATTGAACGATTGATGAAACAACTGCAATTAGCACAAAAGGTTACCGTACTTGATGGTTACTTACAGCAGGAAATTCATATGCTCAAAATCAAAGATATTTATTTTATTTACGCAGAAGGTTCAAAGGTTTATTTACAAACGACAGAGCATGAATTTGAATCGAAACGAAAGCTATATGAACTAGAAGAGATGTTATCAAATGATTTTGTTCGAGTGAGTAAATCAACCCTCGTTAATATTGATAAAATTGCCTCTATTCAAATGGGACGTATTGGTTCAACAGAAATTGTTTTAGATGATGAATCATCTGTCCATGTAAGTCGCAAATATTTAAAAGAATTGAAAAGCCGTCTAGGTATCGGGAGGGATTAAAATGGCCAAAATTCTACGATTCTCAGTTATTGGAATTCTCATTAGTTTAAGTTCATCTTATACAATACTAACACTAAATATTTTAGCTATTCCTAATGCCTCAGTAACAGGGAAGGAATTACTTGAGCAAGTTATAATAGCGGTCCTTCTCGGCATTATGATAGGATTGATTTCACTAATTTTTGAAATAGAGAGTTTAAATTTTAGTGGGCAATTATTTATTCATTTTATAGTCGTTATAATTTGCGTGTTAGTAGCAGGGTATTTTGGAGATTGGTATGACTTTGCAAAAAAGAGCACAGTAGTAAGTTTATTCATTTCTATCTTAGTTATTTACATCATTACGTGGGGAATTATTTTGTTACTTCAAAAGCGTGACATAGAAGAAATAAATCGGATTATTCAAAATAGGAGGAAGAACTGATAATGTCAAAGGCATTGATTAACGTGGAAAACCTCAAAAAATCTTATGGAGCTGTTGAAGCTGTAAAAGGAATATCTTTTAAGGTGCAAGAAGGAGAATTGTTTGCTTTTTTAGGTACAAATGGTGCTGGGAAGTCAACTACAATTGAAATCTTATGTACATTACTAAAAAAATCGAGTGGCCTTGTTGAAATTAACAACTTTACTTTAGATGAAAAAAATAATAACGACAATATTCGTCAATCGATTGGTGTTGTATTTCAACAGAGCTTACTCGATAAACGTCTTACGGTCTATGAAAATATTATGTACCGTGGGGGCACATACGGCTTAAGTAAAAAAGAACTTAATTCCAATTATCATTTTGTTTCAACTTATTTACAATTGGAGGATATTCAACATAAAAAGTATGGGACGTTATCAGGTGGTCAAAAGCGCCGTGCTGATATAGCAAGAGCTCTTATTCATAAGCCCCGAATTCTATTTTTAGATGAACCGACAACAGGGCTTGATCCACAAACACGACAATTTGTTTGGGAGGCAGTAAAAAAATTACAACAAGAAACGAATATGACGGTTTTTTTGACGACGCATTATATGGAAGAAGCTGCTGTTGCGAATCAAGTAGTTGTTTTAAAGAGTGGAGAAATTGTTGCAAAAGGTACACCTGATGAATTGAAAACAATGTATGCATATGATCAATTGAAATTAGTATTCAAAAATGAGGTAGAAGGAGAAAATTTGTTAAAAGATATGGAAAAATCATTTACTAAAGAAATGTCCATTTATTCGGTAAAAGTGGATACAACTTTGGAAGCGCTTACATTTTTAAAGAGTGCTGAACCTTTACTAGTATCTTTTGAAGTAATTAAAGGAACGATGGATGATGTCTTTTTACGGATTATAGAAAATGGAGGTAAGATATCTTGAATGGACTATTTAACTTAGTAATTCGAAATAATAAAGTATTCTATCGTGATAAAACACTTGTTTTTTTCTCACTACTGTCAATTTTCATTGTTATTATGTTATACGCATTATTTTTACAAAAAATGCAAGTTGATGCAATTGAGCAAATGACTAAAGCTACACCTGAGATAATTACGATGGTTAATGAATGGCTAGTAGCTGGTTTATTATCTATGATTGCTGTGACAACAACGCTTGCCGCTTTTAGTATTATGATTCAAGATATTGAAATGAAAGTCACTGCAGATTTTTTAACAGCACCAATTTCTCGTTCAACGATTCAATTTAGTTACGTTTTAAACGCATTCGTTATTGGTCTCGTTTTTTCTTTCATTGCTCTAATAGGATGTGAAATTTACTTAGTTTCTGCAGGGGGCAAATGGTTAAGTTTTGAAGCTTTGTTAAAAGTGGTTGGTATTCTTGTTTTATCAGTACTTCTAGCGAGCATGTTTAATTTGTTTCTCATTCAATTCGTTAAATCACAAAGTGCTTTTTCAACCCTTAGTACAATTGTTGGGACATTACTTGGATTTTTGTGTGGTGTGTATGTTCCACTTGGTGTAGTGCCGACTTTTGCGCAAAACATCATTATGTATTTTCCAATTAGTCATACAACGGTACTTTTACGTGACGCAATGATGCACGATTCACTACAAACTGTCTTTAGTAATAGTCCTTCAACTCAGATCGATAGTTACAAACTAAACTATGGTGTCATGTATGAGATAAACGGCCATGTTATAAGTAATTCAACAAGTATCATCTTTATTATTGCAACAACATTTGTACTTGCAATTGTATCTATTGCTATTTTTAAGCATCGTAATCAGTAAGATGGTGAAATAATTCTAGAATTCATTAATTTAAGAAACGAAAGGAATCCTTTCAAGAGAATTAGTAGAAGGTGATCTTTAACGGGCTTATAGATCACCTTTTAATATTTCTACTTAAGGGGAATTTAACTCCCTACTTTTTGATCTTTATGTACATCTTCTGTTCCAGCATCTAAAGCTGTTTTGTAATATAAAGATTTATGCTCGATAACTTCTAATGTCTTTTTTAGTTCTTCCATTTGGGCTTCTACTATAGCTTTTCTTTCTAGGAACATATCATATCTTTGCTGTAAGGTAGAATCGCCTGCGGAGCACCAATCGATAAAGTTTTTAATATCTTTAATAGGCATCCCCGTTGATTTCAAACATTGTATTAGTTTTAAAAAGCCAATATCCGATTCTTTAAACAAACGGGTTCCATTTGTTGTCCGTTCTACAAAAGGCATAAGACCCTCCTTATCGTAGTACCGCAAAGTATACACTGATAAATCTAATGCTTTTGCAACTTCACTGATAGAATAAGTCGTCATTTTTTTATCGCCTCTTTCTTGTTTAAATAGCTATATTTTCAATACCTCTAAGTCTTGCGGGAATTCTATCACGGTATTTATTGAATGTCAAAATCTACTTATAAAGAAATAGAAAATGTGTCTGTTTTCAAATTGTATTAAAATGATGTTTAAAAAAATATAGACTAATCACTTGACCTAGAGTTAACTGTAAGGCTTAACATTGTATTGCAAGAGAGAAATTGTAATGGAAATTAATTTTAAGTTTCTTTTAAATCCGCTGCAAGTAATTCTCTTGAAAACTATATAAGTAGGAGGAATTTCCTTATGATAACTGCTAAAGCACGGGCTGTTGATGGTCCACACAAACCATTTCAAGCTACTGAAATTAAACGACGTGATCTTGATTTAAATGATGTTCTAATCGAAATAAAATATGCAGGCATATGCCACTCTGATATCCATACTGCTCATGGAGAATGGGGACCTGTCAATTATCCACTTGTTCCTGGACATGAGATTGCAGGAATTGTTACAGATGTAGGGGCAAAAGTTACAAAGTACAAAGTTGGTGACCGTGTTGGGGTCGGATGTATGGTTGATTCTTGCGGTGAGTGTGAAAACTGCCGTAAAGGGGAAGAACAGTTCTGTATGAAAGGTCAAGTCCCAACATATGCAGGTGTTGACAAATATGGTGAGCCAACTCAAGGCGGCTACTCTACTCATATTGTTGTAACGGAAGATTTCGTCCTTAGAATTCCCGATAATATTGAGCTTGATGCGGCAGCTCCATTACTTTGCGCGGGTATTACGACATACTCACCACTAAATCATTGGCAAGCTGGACCAGGTAAAAAAGTGGCGGTAATTGGTCTTGGTGGTCTTGGACATATGGCGGTACAAATTGCACATGCAATGGGAGCAGAAGTAACAGTTCTGTCCCAAACGTTGAAGAAAAAGGAAGATGGCTTGGAATTAGGAGCAGACAATTACTATGCAACAAGTGATCCTGAGACATTCAAAAAACTTGCTGGATATTTTGACTTAATTATTAATACAGTTAGTGCAAAAATTGATATTAATGCTTATTTCGGTTTACTTTCATTGGAGGGCACGTTGGTTAACGTTGGTGCACCACCTGAACCATTAGAAGTAAACGTTCATTCCCTTATTGGTGGACGTCGCTCATTTGCTGGATCATTAATAGGAGGCATCCGTGAAACACAGGAAATGCTGGAGTTCTGTGCTGAACATAATATTGCCCCTAAAATAGAAGTAATTTCAGCAGACCAAATTGACGAAGCTTACGAACGCGTATTAGCTTCTGATGTGAAATATCGATTCGTAATTGATATTAATACAATGTAACTTCGAAAATATAGTTTTACCAAGGGTATCCGAAAAGAAAATATTTTGGGTACCCTTTTTATAAATGCAAAAAATAGTCTAGTGTATATTTATTATGAAACGTTGAAAAATAGATAACTACGCTAATTATATTTAGGAGCTTAATGTAGCCAAAAAAATGTTGTTGTACATTTAATATAGAAGGAAGGTGCTGTCCACATTTCGGATGGGCCTTTTTTGTTAAAGAAAGAGATTAATACAGAAAGTTGAATTTGTTATAATGTGGATACAGATCATTGTATGGGGAATAGTATGAATCGATTTAGAAGGAGGGAATGCAATGGGTCCAGTTGAGCTATTATTGATGATGTTTTTCGGCAGTATACTAGTTTTCATGTTAGCTATTGTTTGGTTCATTTTTCGAAAAAAGAAAAAAATAGCTCTTACTGTGACGATTCTTTCAGTTTTTGCTTTCATATTATTCTTCACTTTACGTCCTACATACATCAAAAAGGAACACGCTGAGCGGTATGAGATATTAGTGGATTACTTACATGAGCATTATCCTAAATATGAGTTCGATATTTCCCCAAAGGTACTTGAGGACGGTTATATTCCTTACGAGTATTGTGTGGTTGCAAATGGTTATAAATACCGAAATGAGTTTTATCAAGTGGAACGAGATGGAACCGTTAAATTTATTTCTTATTCTACTGAAAGTTATGGTAGGAAAGAAGAGCTTGATTATTTACTATTAAATACAATTTACGAAAAACCTTTTGAGTATATAGAGCGAAAGGTAGAACTTGAAGAACTTGCTCGTTATGAGAACGATTCGTTTTTATTGCGGTTAATGAATGTAGAGGGAGAACAAGTATTATATAACTACTTAAAAATAGATGGACTATTTTTTTTAGAGCAGTCAAAAGGTTCCATGGAAAATGGTTATATAGAAATGGATGTATCACCTAAACATTACGAAAATTATTATGTATTAGCAACTTTGCCTGGTTTTAAGGAAGAACGGTGGAAAAAAACAAATGAGTTAGCGGATAAAATAGAACTTAATGAGGAACTTCCCACTATCTATGTTGTACCAAACTAGGAATTATAATAATTATGGGAATTTATGATAAAATAGACTTTTGATAGTAAAATAAATCAGCAAAATAGAGAAGTAAAGTGTCTAATCTGATTTCCTTAAACCTATGCTACACTTAACCATTAAGAGGTGGTTTTATTTATGCAACAACTACAGTTTGAAGCATCTTGGGATAAAGCATTAGCTACGCAGGATCGACAAAACATAGAAAAAATATTTAGTGAAACAAAGCATTTAAACAGCTCCGACATTCTTTGTTCTCCTATACGACAAGCAATCAACTATAAAGAGGAGCTATTAGTTTCTGTTTTGATCCATAACTTTACTGAACATCCGCTTATTTTTAATAATACTAGATTACTTTATAGCATTGAGGGGCAGATTGTTGCAGAAAAGTCATTTACTCTACCAACCCTTTCAATCCCATCCAAAGTAAGTATGCCTTGGACATTTATTTTTCCTAAAGGTAGTTATAAAAAGCAGACTTCTTGGAGGAATGGATTGTTAGAAATCCATTTTAGCTCTACCTTGTAACATTGACATTATCCCTACTTTTTCAAAGTAAACATAGTGTTCAATCTCTTTGAAAAGTAGGATAATTTGAATGAAAAAACCCGTAATAAATATTAAAATTGCGGGTTTTAAATTTGAAAGAAAAGTTAGTTATACTCTCCTTTATAATTTTAAGCAGAGTTAAGAAGAATTTGCGAAAGACTTTTTAGAATAGAATCCTTTTTAATTTGTTCCAAAATAACTCTGCTTGACAAGGAATTTGTTTATGAATTATAAAGAATTGGAGATATAAATGTCCGTATCAAAGTGTACATTTTTGATTGTCTAAGCATGTACACTTTCGTTCGAAATGCGTTTCTCTATACATGTTTATGAATAATTACAACTTGACATGGAGACCTCTACTCGCATGATTCGTCAGCCAAAAGCCAGCTATTACAAGGGCTGGCTGACCAAACAAGGCTATCATACTCGCCCCTCCAAGTAAAGTTGTAATATACACTGGGGATCAAAAATGTACATGGTTAAACGAGCGTTTTTGTACATGATTAAATTGACATTTGTATGGAGATAAAGAATGCTCTATATAAACTATTACTTAATATAGTGAAGGAGGTGTTCCTTGATGAAAAATAGTAAAATGAATCCAAAAGTTGATGAATTTTTAATTAAGGCTGAAAAGTGGAAGGAAGAATTCGAGAAGCTTAGAAATATTGCACTTTCCTGTGAATTGACAGAAGAATTTAAATGGATGCATCCTTGTTATACCGTAGGGGGGAAAAATGTTGTTTTAATCCATGGATTTAAAGAATATTGCGCACTCCTATTTCACAAAGGTGCACTGTTAAAGGATCCACATGGCATTTTAATCCAACAAACAGAGAATGTTCAGGCTGCACGTCAAATTCGATTTACTAATATTCAAGAAATTATCGAAAAAGAAAATATATTGAAAGAATATATTAACCAAGCAATCGAAATAGAAAAAGCAGGTTTAGAAGTGGAATTAAAAAAGAAAGAAGATTATCAAATTCCTGAAGAACTTCAACAGAAATTTGATGAAGTCCCGGCCTTAAAAACCGCTTTTGAAGCATTAACGCCAGGACGTCAAAAAGCATATATTTATTATTTTTCTCAAGCGAAACAATCTAAAACTCGAACGTCAAGGATAGAAAAAAATATGGAACGAATTCTAGCTGGCAAGGGATTAAACGATTGTATATGTGGATTATCAAAAAAACAGCCTAATTGTGATGGTTCGCATAAGTACATTCAAGAATGAAATTAATTCTATATGGCTCTTCTTACTAAAAGAAATTGGAATTTATTTCAAATCATATATTTGTTTATTCTTACCGTATGTAAAAGTAAAAAAGCCTCTACCTAATTAGTGCAAAACTTTGCGGGTAGGCGGCTTTTATTTTTTCAAAAATAGTTTTACCTTATTTTTTTTAAAATGCTGACGCGATACTTTTTAAAGATGAAATACACTAAAAAGTAAATGAAGAGTGAGGAAATGATTATATTAATCACGGCCCCAGTTAAAAATAAATATCCACTAGAATGAATACTATCAATTCCATTTAAAGTATGGTGGACTGCGTTTATATATTCAACATCTTCAAGCTCGTCAATTCGAGTATTCCTATCCAATAAAAGACTACCAACTTTATAATTTAACAAAAATAGAAGTGGCCAAATAAGTGTACCAATGACACCACCTACAATGGCTGCAAATGTATTCGCCCTTACTAATTTTGCTAAACCTACTGAAAGGGCTGGACCTAGCCCAAACGTAGGAAACCAACTTGGGATAAGCCCCATTGTAAAACCTACTGCTACATGATGTGGACTTGACTTCTGTCTAAATAAACGGATTAGATAATATTTTTTTCGGCGTTTTAACTTCATCTTACTTTGTGATCCCCTTCCGAATATTAGAACGTTGATTGCAACATTAGTAAATCATATCTTTTTTATTTATCCTCTTTTCCTTTTTAAAAATTGATAGAATAAATAGACTATATAAGTAGGCGCTGCAATATAAATTAAATATGGGAATCTTCCATAAGTTTCTTTATAAATTACATATACTAAACAGCCTAAAAAGATCGTAACAATCGTGCCATACTTGGGTAAGGGCACTTCTTTCAAACTTGGTATTCTAATTTTACTAACCATTAAAAAACAAAGTGCTGTAAAAATAACTGTTGTAATGATATTTGGGATAATATTACCGAACAAAGTAAGCACTGCCACTATACCACCGGCAGCAGTAATCGGTACACCGACAAAATAATTTTGAGAAGATTTTGTACTAATATTAAATCTTGCTAATCGAAAAGCACCGAAGAGAGGGAATAGCCCTGCAACAGCAAAGCCTAACAATCCAAATTGATAAAAATAAGTACAATATAATAAAAAGGACGGGGCAACACCAAATGTAACAATATCTGCTAATGAATCTAACTCTTTACCTAAAGCACTATCCGCATTTAGCATTCTAGCTAACCGACCATCCATACTATCTAACATCATACCAATCATAATTAAAATTGCTGCGTTTTTAAACTGACCATTAGTAGCAAATCCAATTGACAGAAAACCACAATACAAATTCCCCAATGTTACAATGTTGGGGATACTTTTTGTAAATCGCAAACTAAATCACCTACTACTTTAAATTTATAAAAAACAAACAGTTATTTTATCCCGATATATCAATTGTTTAATTCTATCACTTAATTAAGGAAAGAGTATAGAGATAACACACTTTTTTTATTGAATCCCCTTACAAAAGAGTTCTTTATCTTAGTGGATTTTTAGATTAATATTCTTTTAGGATTTTTATTCTTGTTTTATTTTTACATTTAATAAGCCGTTTGTCTAAATGGTAAAAAAATAACTTTAGAAAAATAGGTGAAAATTATGAGAACTAACTTAAGAGGGGGATGTAAAATTTATTTTTATGAAGAGGGGTGGGGATGGATTTCAATAGAAGGTGAGGAAGATGTTTGGGTGCATTTTAGTAGTATTTTAATGGATGGCTTTAAATCGCTTGAAACAGGTGAAGAAGTTATGTTTGATCTTGAAGAAAATCCTAATTTAAACGAACAATCACGCCGGGCTGTAAATGTAAAGAAACTTAAATAAGTTCAACTATTGGGAATATTTACCCATCATGGATAATGCTTTTTTTAGATGAATTTGAAACTTTTACCATCAACTGTCGTCAATCCCTATATATCAATACTGAAATATTTCAAAGGGGGGATAAAAATGATGGGATGGTTTAACGTTGGTAGTTTTGTTCTTGGCCTAATTGCTTGGATACTTCCGATTATTAGCCTTTTAAGAATTAAAAATCGTGATAATAAAAATTGGAGTTTTCTTTCCTTTGTAAGTATTAGTGCTTGTGCAATTTCTTTATATTTTCAGCTTGTTTATAACAATTATCTCGTAAAGATTGGGGATTGGGCTGCTCTTATGGACACAACGGAAGCTATTGTGTTTGCAGCGGAAGTTCTTGTCATTGTTACGCTTATACTAAATGGCATTACATTCATTGTATATCGTAAAAGGGCATAATTTTAATAGTGTTAACTAAGTAAATATCTTTAAATTATAAAAATGAATTAAATTTTGAAACTTAATTGAATAGTATTCGTATTTATATTTGTAAAGCAATGGAGAAAATTTTCCAAGTTAAATTGCAAGAAGGAGAAAAGAAGTTAAATTGGATCACTGACTGAAAAAACTATTATTTTTAGTCTATTTTATTACTATAATGGAAGCATATTACTCAACTATTTTCGTTGAACCTAAGTTGCCTCCACGTGTGCAAAATGTACAGTTAGCTGTTCAACCTGCTGTATCGTTCGTTTACATGCGGTAGCAAGGATTAATAAAAGGAGGCTGGGACAAAAGTAGATTTTTCTAAAAAATTCGCTTATGCTACTAATAAGAATCGGATATTTTTGAAAATTGATTAGAGTGAAGGGGCGACTCCTGCTGGAACAGCCCGAGACTCGAGACCCCACAGGAGCGTAGCGACGAGGAGGCGCAGGGCCAGCCCTGGATG
>JAEXYZ010000124.1 GCA_023405135.1 Bacillota bacterium
GGTATTGAAATATACACTAAAATTCTATTTTCTTGTTCAACAATTTCCTCAAGGTTTACTCCTTTTAATCCTGGTAAATGCATGTTAAAATTCATATTGCACAACTCACCTTTACTACTTGTTTCTCGTCAATTCAAGTATAGTAAAATAGGTGATGTTGTGCATTTTTATTTTAGAAATTGTTTAAAAACCCCAACATTTATTATAGAACCAACAAAAAAAGAAGAACTGCCAATAAATGCAGTTCCTAAACTTTGCGAATATGGTTTGCAAAAATATATTTACTCTTTCTCTTTTTTTATGTTTACTCGTGTCGAATAAATACTTTCATCATTTAACATGACATGCCATATCCCAAAATCATTTTGCTTTCGAGAAAGATGCAATACGTTTTCCAGCTCTTTCACTTCATCTTTTTTTAGCAATAATGTAATTGGTTCATCCAAAATAACCTTTTTATTTTTCGCAGCCTTATACTCGCCCTTATCAGCAATTGTCACATGGTCATATTCATTAAACACTCTATTTGCAAGCCCTTTATGTACTTGCCAATCATTTGCTTCGCTTAATGTTACAACTATGACCTTCTTTTGATCTTGTTCAAAATACGTTGCAAGTGTTCGCCCCGCTACTTTTGTATAACCAGTTTTCCCGGAAACTGCGCCTACCTGTTGTCGTAGAAGTCGATGTTTATTTTGCCAAGTAACTCCGTTTTTTGTCGGACTCTTATAATTTATTGTTGAAGATATTTTCTTAAATGTGTCATTTTGAAGCGCTATTCTTAACATTTGAGCTGTATCATAAGCAGAAGAAAGGTGCTTGTCATTATGCAACCCAGATGGATTTGTAAAATAAGTGTCGTTTAATCCATATAAATAGGCTTTTTCATTCATCAAGTCAGCAAAACCTTCTATTGAGTTTCCTGTATGTTCTGCTAATGCATATGCAGCATCATTTCCAGATCGTAACATTAGCCCATATAACAATGTTTCAACTGTCACTCTTTCACCTGGCTCTAAATAAATCGAAGAACCTTCAGCTAACGCAGCTTGTCTAGAAATAACAACTTCTTCATCTAATTCATTATTCTCAATGGCAATAAGAGCTGTCCAAATTTTGGTCAAGCTTGCAATTGGCATTCGGTCGTGGACATTACTTCCCATTAAAAGTCGACCAGTATCCGCATCAATAACAGCATATGATGCACTTGCCGCCTGTGCGACCGAAAAATACAGAACAAATGAACATACAACAGAAACAAATATTTTCACAAACTTATTCAATAAGACACTCCTTTTTACAGTTGTAACGTAAGCTACTTAGCCCCTTGTGGTCACGGTTTGTCCATTAGTTGAAAACATAAAAGCTGTCCATTTCGAACTTTCCGTGAAAACTCATAAGATTAAGTTTATATCCACTAGTTCTATTATGGTTTCTTTTTTTAATTTTCATCACTAAATGCTTCTTGAAATTTTGTCATAAATAAATCTGTTTCTTCATTTTCATCTATTTGCTCTCCTTCAGGTAAAGGAGGAAGTTCCTTAATATCTTTTAAACCAAAGTAATTTAAAAATTCTTTAGTTGTGCCGTAAAGAATTGCACGACCTGTTCCTTCTGCTCGCCCTACTTCTTGTATAAGAGCACGCGATACTAATGTTTGAATTGGACGTTCACTCTTTACGCCTCGCAAATCTTCAATTTCCGCTCTAGTAATTGGTTGCTTGTAGGCAATAATTGCTAATACTTCTAAAGAGGCTGTTGATAACACATGGCTATTTGGATTTTCAACTAACTTTTTAATTAAATCTGCCATTTCAGGCTTCGTTGTAATTTGATATGTACCGGCTAAAGTTTTTAATGTAATGCCTCTTTCGTCTGTCTCATTATAATTTGTTTCCAGTTCACTTAACGCTGCCTCGATTTCCATTGTATCAACCTCTAGCAATTGCGATAGTTGTTTTACTGTTAGTCCTTCATCACCAACTACAAATAGCAGTGCCTCAATTTTACTCATCAAATTGTTCAAGGTCATCGAGGTTATCCTCCTTTTGTAATGTAACAGTTAAATCGTCGAAGTTATTTTCTTGTTCTACATTAACAACTTGGCGTTTCATTAATTCTAATAATGATAAAAACGTAACAATAATTGTTGCTTTATCTTCATAAGGAAAAAGTTCAGAGAAATAAGATTTACCGCCATTTAGTTTTAAAGAATCGATTACAGCAATCATTTGATCCTTAACAGATATTTCCTGTCTTGCAATTCTTGTAGATAATGTTTTTTTCAATTGTTTACGACGAAGCATTTTTTGAAATGCACTTAACATATCATACACGTTAACGTTCATATCAAACAAAGCCAGTTGTTCATCTGGCACAAAGCCTGATAAATCACTCGGTGGACGTGTAAATACTTGTGCACGATCTGTTTCTAAATTTTTCAATTCATTTGCAGCTTCTTTATATTTTTTATATTCGATAAGTTTTGTAACAAGCTCTTCACGCGGATCAGGTCCATCAACTTCAAATTCAGTGTCTTCTATCTCCCCTTCATGAATCGGAAGGAGCATGCGACTTTTAATTGCTAATAGTGTTGCTGCCATGACAAGATACTCGCTTGCCTCATTTAACTCTAGCTCTTTCATTGCATGGATATGATCAATATATTGTGCTGTTAATTCTGCCATTGGAATATCGTATATATCAATTTCCAAACGATGAATTAAATGCAATAATAAATCAAGAGGTCCCGTAAAGGCTTCTAATTTTACTTCATACATGTGTGTCAACCACCTGACATTTGTTGTTCATCATTTAGGTAAAGCAAGGCTTATAAAGAAATAAGAAAGTATATGAATGTCTAGCGCAAGAAAGCCCCTCAAGGTCGCGGTCTGCCCAAAGTCAAAGCTCAGCTGGAAAAGCTTATCGATTGGTGGGACTAAGTCATTTTACGACAGTAATCGCAGGAGCACCTACTTTTGCGACGAGTAACCGCAGGAGCACGGTTCTTTACGCTTTTCTAATAAATTTAGTATAGAGGAAAGAGGTTTGTAATGCATCCATTGTTTCATCCATTGTATGTAGATTATTGTACATATTTTAACGGCAATCGAGATTATTTTGAATGCCATGAAGTATTAGAAGAATATTGGAAACTAGTTTCTCCTGGTGATAAGAATCACCCATTGGTAGGATATGTCCAATTAGCAACAGGCATGTATCATTGGCGAAGAAACAATATAGCTGGTGCAAGGAAAATTTTAAAAAAAGCAATGAACAATTTCTCTATTAATCATTCATCACTTTTTTTTGAATTTCTCGATTACGATGAACTATGTAAAAATTGTGCCACTAGCATTGAAATGATTGAAAAAGGTGAGCCGTTCAAACTTTTTAATCTTACATTTACAAATAAAGATTTAGCTGCTTTAGTCAATCAAAAAATTGAAGAGCTTCCTACATTACCTTATGACTATCTTCTCCATAAACATATGCTCCGCGATCGTACAGATATTCTCGAAGCACGAAAGATTAGTAAACTCAGACACTCTTCAAAAACTTTTGACGATAAGCTTTAGTATGTACTGATCAGACAATTTATATTAGAAAAACAAGAAGAAGAGGCGACGTTAGTTTGCATCGTCTGCCTCTTCTAATATAGGTAAACATTTTTTAATAAACGGCTCTGTCTCATCGTTTGCCTTTATTGCTTTAAATTGACCTGAATTTAAAAGTTCTCTTAGCATTGCGATTGCTACACCTTCTCCTCGATAAGAAGGCATTACGGTAATATGTTGTATTGTAGCAATCGAATTATCTTCGAGCACCCCAACAATTCCTATATATTCTTCATCTTTTTTCCATAAATATAAATGCCAATTGTCTTCTTGTTCATATGCATTAATCGTTTCCATTAAGCGCTTAACGTCCTTCTCTTGTGGCATGAACGAAAGCAGACCCATTGCAATCTTTTCTAAAGATTTTTTATAGCGTATTAACATGAATAACATTCCCTCATTTTCTATCGGTACAACATCTTTACATATCCTACACGATTTTAGCTTAGGAAGCAAATTTACTTACATTTTTTAACAAACAATGTACTTATAAATATTATACTCCCTTTTTCTAAAATCGCAACAGTGTGTCAATGTTCCTATACGGTCAGAAACTACTACTGACTTTTAATCTAAAGACGTGTTTGGAATAATGATGAATATATAAATTAAAGCCCAAATTAAACTAATGGATAATAGTATACCAAGAAGCCACCATTTCGATATTTTCATAAATTATTCCCCCTTTTTTAGAGACAGCGGAAGATCATTTTGGACAATATTTTCATAGCTTTCTCTTTTAATAGCCAATTGGTGATGACCTGATTCTACAAATACAACTGCTGGTCTAGGAATACGATTATAATTTGAAGCCATTGAATAGCCGTATGCTCCTGTGCAGAAAACAGCTAAAATATCACCAGATTCAGCCTGTTGTAACGGTGCATCAATTAATAATTTATCACCAGATTCACAGAGCTTTCCTGCAACAGTGTATGTACTCGATTTTTGTTCTTTTGCTTTGTTCGCCACAATCGCTTCATATTTTGCATCATAAAGAGCAGGACGGATATTATCACTCATACCGCCATCTACTGCTATGTACTCACGAATATTTGGAACTGTTTTTTGGGAACCAATTGTATACAATGTTGTTCCTGCATCACCAACAAGTGAACGACCAGGTTCAATCCAAATTTCGGGCATTGATAATTTTAATGTTGCCGCATGAGATTGCACAGTTTTAATCATTTCTTCCACATAATTTTGTGGTTCAAGGGGCGTATCTTCTTCCGTATAACGAATTCCAAAACCACCACCTAAATTTAAAACCGTACATTCAAAATTAAATTGATTTTTCCACACACTAATTTTTTCCATTAATTTTTGTGCAGCTAGGCTAAATCCATCAGTTTCAAAAATTTGAGAACCGATATGACAATGTAATCCTAATAACTGTAAATATTCATGGTCTCTTACTTCGTTAAATGCTTGATCCGCTTGACCGTTGTTTAAATCAAAGCCAAATTTCGAATCGGCTTGACCTGTTGTAATAAAATCATGTGTATGTGCTTCCACTCCAGGAGTAACACGAAGTAGAATACGCATCGTTTGTTTTCTTGCTTCAGAAATTTCTTTTAAAAGTTGAATTTCATAAAAATTATCAACGACAATACAACCGATATTCGAATCAAAAGCTAATGCTAATTCGCTATAGGATTTGTTGTTTCCATGAAAATGAATTCTTTCAGCTGGGAAACCTGCTTGTATAGCAGTAAATAATTCCCCTCCAGAAACTACATCAAGAGATAGATTTTCTTCTTTAGCTAACTGATAAATTGCAATACATGAAAAAGCTTTTGATGCATATGCCACTTCAGCTTTTACACCCAGATTATGGAATGTTTCAATAAAACCTCGTGCGCGATTTCTTATTAATTCAAGATCATAAACGAAAAGTGGAGTTCCGTATTCTTTTGCAAGACTAACTGTATCAACTCCACCAATCGTCAAATGACCATTTTCATTTATATTTTGAGTTCCGTATAAATGCATAATATCTCCTCCGCTTGCACCGAAAAGGACTCCCTTTTCGATTTCTAATTACCTTATGATGAACTTTATCATAGGAATTAGAGCTGTGCAACGGCTGTTTTATGCACGTTTTCTTTTCCTAGCTCCGACAATATACGGTCTAAGTGCATCTTCCGCCATTGGAAAACGTATAATGACACGTGCAAATGCTTTTGGAAAAAATGGAACAAGCGGCCACATATAAGGCACTTGCATAGGTCGGAGTGAACATAAATAAGAAAATACAATAAATACTGCAATAAAAAATCCATTAACACCCGCTACTAAGGTGGCGAGTAAAACAAAAATTTGGAAATATTTTAATACAGTCCCCAATTCATAGGTTGGAATAGAAAAAGTGAAAATGGCAGTTACAGCGGAATACAGTACAATTTCCGGTGAAAATAAACCAACATCAATGGCAATTTGACCAATGATTATACCTGCAACTAAACCCATCGCAGTTGATAATGGCGTTGGTGTATGAATTGCAGCAATTCGTAAATATTCTAAACCTAATTGAGCAATAATGATTTGTAAAAATAAAGGTATAGTCGTTTCTTCTTTAGAACCTATAAATTCCAAAGCCTTTGGTAAATATTCCTCATGGGTGGCTAATAAGTACCAAATTGGAAGTAAGGTTAAAGCAAGGAACGCCGCGAAATACCGCAGCAATCGGACTGTTGACCCAACAAGAGGTGCTTGTCGATACTCTTCAGCATGTTGTAATAAATGGAAAAAGGAAATTGGCACAATAATAACTGAAGGGGATGTATCTACCACAATGGCGATATGCCCTTCTAGTAAATGTGCTGCAACAATATCAGGACGTTCTGAATAACGGACAAAAGGTAAAGGATGGAACTTTTGTTTAAAGAGCCATTCTTCGAGTGATTTATCCGCCATTGTCAGTCCATCATGTTTAATTTCATCTAACCTTTTTTTAATCCACTTTAAATGCTTTTTATTTACAATATCTTTCATATAAACGATTGCAACATCGGTTTGACCAATTGTCGATACTTTATGAAGTTCAAAGCGCAATTGTGGATCGCGAATACGACGGCGAATTAATCCCGCATTTATTAAAATATTTTCTGCAAAACCGTCGCGTGATCCTCGAATTACTTTTTCATTATCAGGTTCATCAGGCTGACGACCAGGATAATTTCTTAACTCCAATAAATAGCCATACCCGTGTAAAGTAATAACTCCCACTGGTCCACTTAAAACACCTAGTAAAAATTCATCACGATCTTTTGGTTCAGATTTCCCAAAGAAATTAAATCGATTATTAAAATATTCATCTTCATGTTCAATATCGATTTCAAATTCTTCATCTTCATTTTCAAGGAAAAGTGGTGTCAGTTGAATTGTAGTGGTGTTTCCATCCACAAGCCCACTCATATAAACCAATAATATAGGTAAGTTTTTTACATGTAATTCTTTTATACAAACGTCAAAGGATTCATCTTTACCAAACTTACTATATAAAAAATCTTTTGCTTCATCTATGGATGCAAAAATTTTATTACTCATTTATTCACCGTCTTTTTAGTAGTTCGTGTTGAATTTGTATCCATCCATTGCTTTAACTGTGCTAATATTTTCTTTTCTAACCGAGATACTTGAACTTGCGATATTCCTAACCTTTCAGCAATATCCGTTTGCGTTAAATCAAGGTAATATCGCAAATAAATTATCGATTGCTCTCTTTTATCAAGCTTTGTGAGAACTTCCTTTAACGGAATGTACTGAAATGGTAATTCTGACTTTTCATCTTTCATTTGATCCATTAAAGTAATGGAGTCACCTTCAGACTCAAAAAGCTGTTCATGCAACGATGCTGGATCACGCATTGCATCTGTTGCCACTAATACCTCGTCCGTTGTAACTCCTAAAATATTTGCAAGCTCTGAAATCGAAGGCGGCTTTTCGTTTGTTTTTAAAAATTCGTCCGTTGCATGACGAATTTTATAGTTCAATTCCCTAATCGAACGACTCACTTTTACCATGCCGTCATCACGTAAAAATCGTTGGATTTCTCCAATAATCATCGGTACAGCATAGGTTGAAAATTTAACATCATAGGATAAATCAAATTTATCCACAGACTTCATTAGTCCTATACAACCGATCTGGAATAAATCTTCAAGCTCTACTCCGCGAGAAGCAAAGCGTTGAACAATCGACCAAACAAGCCGGGTATTGCCTTCAATCATTTGTTTTCTTGCTTCAACATCACCTGCTTGAGCCTTTTCAATAAGCTCTCGCATTTCCTCCTGCGTCAACAAAACATTGGACGGCTGTTCGATTGTCCTCATCCCCCTCACTTCTACCAAATACGAATGTATTTGCGTCCAGTTAATATTCCTCATTTGATTAAATGCTTTTGGCATATCTTAAAATCACTTAAAAAGCCTTTAGTACTTTCGCAATGGACTACTCTATGAAATTTGAGGCATTTTTACCGAGTAAAATTTTTTTGAAAAGGTTACAACCGTACCAACATTTGGTTCAGATTCAACTTGTAAATGGTCTGCGAAACTTTCCATAATGGTAAAGCCCATTCCGGAACGCTCCATTTCTGCTTTTGAAGTAAACAATGGCTCCATCGCCTTCTTGACATCGAAAATCCCTTTTCCGTTATCTTTTACAGCGACAGATATAATGTCTCCCTCTCGTACAGCATGAACAGTTACTAAACCTTTTCCATCTTCGTCATAACCATGAATAATTGCGTTGGATACAGCTTCTGAAACGATTGTTTTAAACTCTGATAGCTCATCAATTGTAGGATCAAGTTGAGCAACAAAACTTGTGATCGCCATTCTCGCTAAACTCTCATTTTCACTAAGTGCTACAAATGAAAGTGTCATTTCGTTATCCATTCACAATCCCCCTTGCATGTAAAATTGCATCTGCTTCTGTACCCTCTAACATAAATGAAGCAAGTCCAGAAAACTGAAATATTTTTTTCATTGTATTTGATGGATTTAAAATAATTGTTTGTCCATTTACTGCTCTCAACTCTCTCATTCGGCCTAAAATCAAACCAACTCCTGAACTATCCATAAAGTTTAGTCTTTCTAAATTCCAAATAATTGTGTTTAAGTTACCTTGTAAAATAGTTTTTGAAATGTGTGTACGAATTTTTTCAGTTTCATGGTGATCAAGTTCACCATATAGCCTGATGACTGCTATGTCGTTTAAGTGCATATTAATTTCGTAATTCATTTTGTTAGTTCGCCTCCTCTTCGTTCACTAGATTCCACATGAATATGCCAGATACCTTTCGACTGACAATAGTAGAACTATTTCGTTGAAACTAGTGAAAATACGACAAATTCATCAAAAAAGCACTAACGCCAAAGCGACATCAAAAGGTCCAGCATTCAATCGAAAATTTTAAAGATTGTAAGAAATTAAATTCACTTCAAGAGACTGATGAGCTAGCAAGATGTTTAAATGGTGTTAATGTACCTTTTAATACTAGACTTCATATTACCAAAATTAGTATGGAAAAAATGTTCCCATTTTAAACATAAAAAATGGCTGTGACGCCAACTTTTGTCACAACCATTTTTGTAATTTTTCCATACTTATTATCTTAACCAAACACCCGATTCATTATGCAAACACTTTTTATTTAATAAAGCTGTATTTGAAGCCATTAATATCATTCTAATAAACTTAATTTTAGGGTGAGATTCAAAAAGAAGAGTTATATGGTATTGGAGTTTATTCTTCATAAAGTGGGTAAACAACCATTACTATTCCATATAACAACAGTTATTGCTAAAGTCGCTGAAATTAAAGGTAAACTTGTTGCAGATTATTATTTTGAATAGGTTAAATATTTTATTGTCTAGCCCAATTTTGGATATTAGCAAAAACGGTATTTGTTATTCGTGTCCCGCGATTTAAATTATCCGTATGTTCTGAAGTGTGTATTGCTCTTGCAATGTTTTCACCTGGTATATACACGGGTGAACCACTCTGACCTTTCGTTGTATCTGCATAATAATAAACTGCTCTTGAATTTAACAGAGGTAACTTTATTGTTCCCGAATGATACCATTGAGTATATAATGGTTTAGTAGCATCGAGATTATCTCTATCAGCTGGGTATCCAGTAATCCTTGCAAATTCCCCACCAAAATTTGAATTAGTAGCTACTCCATAACCGAAAGTACCAATAGTTGAAGGAAAAGTTCCAGATATATTAATAACAGCATAATCGTAATTTCTATCTGAATATTTTGTCCATCCTGTTACAGAATAAAGATTTTCTGATTCAAATGCACCATACGGGAAATTGCCTGAACCATTAGCGCCAGGTCTAACTGTTATTCCAGTTGCCCAGCCATCATTCCCTCTACTATATACACAGTGACCAGCTGTTAATACTGAATTTCTATCTATTATAAAGCCTGTACATCGAGAAGCTTTACCATCTGGCCACCTAACATATAAATAGGAAATGGTATTATAAGGATGAATTGTTGTGTTTGTATTTTGAACTCTTCTATCTTTCGTACCTATAAGGCCATATGGTGAAATTATCGACTCTTGTATATTAGTCAGAAGCTTCTGTTCATTATTTGGGAAAGTAATTTCGTATTTTAATTCTTCTTCTAACACCCCATCAATTACTGTTTCATTAAAATCTGATGAAATATTATTAACTGTTGATTCTTTCGGAATAGTTGGTTTTACTTCATGCTCATTTTGATTCATTGTGCTAATAGTAGGAATTAATAGATTTAAACTTTCGTTATTAGAAACTGGTGTGTCTTTTCCCAAAGACTCCGCATCAATCTTATTCGAAATAAATAAATGACCTATAATTATTGAAAAACTTAGAAAGAATATAAATCCTTTTTTGTTTAGCATTATCTATACTCCGTTCTTTCACATACATAAATTTTAATTATATATATTTACATATAAATGTAAGTATATTAATCTTGAATCTCATTCACTTCCTGAGTGCTGTTTACCCCAAATTAACTTTTGAAAAATCATGACAAAATTTCCTTGAAACACATTCACCATTTAAATGGAACTACATACCAAACAATCAGGCGTATAACACCGTAAATACAGTTCTCATCATCTATTTTCAAAAGGTTCCTTATATATTTTATTCTATTTTTTCTACGGTTATAGTAATAATTTTACCTGGAGCACTTTCTAAAACTTCGCCATCATATCCAACTTTTATCTTATCACCAATACTAAAAGTTTCATTAGTATTTTCGGGAAAATCTATAGTCACAGTGCCAGATAATTTCGTTCCTGTTGATTCTTCTACATTAACAAGCGCACCTTTACTAGATAATTCTTCAATTGTCCCGATAAATGTAGCTTTCACTTCTTTATCGCCATTTTCTAATCTACAAGCAACTAATAAACAACACAATAACACTATCATCACTAACTTTAGATGAAAAAGTGATTTTGTAACTTTAACCGTCTCCATCAATTTACCTCCGTTTTTTTATTTTCTAAAATTAAAATATATCGCTTTAAAATAAATAGTTTTTTCTTCATGGACAATCACACCTTTGGAATCACGTCATAATGCAACACATTACGGAAAAACGATCACCCTATAGAAATGATTGCCTTTTAGTAGACGATGTTTTATTTTGAACAAGAATTCTCTACGAAACCCGAAAAATCTTGTAGGTCTTAGATGATTTAATAACAGAATATACCAGGTAATTGGAATATTCGATATTACAAAAGTAGGGATTTTCGTTAAAAGACGTTTTATCACTACTTTGCCTCATCTTCTTTGTCTAAAATCTTGCCAAATAATTTTGCTTTTTCTTTAACATCTGGTTTTCAACAATGCTAGTGAAACATCAAAAAAGTTTATTCCTTTGCAGCTGATTCTTTATCCGCCTCATTAATGATTTAAAAAATAGACTACGTACCCCATTACGAACAGTTATATTAGAATATAAAAATTTCTCATACTATATTTCCTTTAGCTGTAAAGCAACAAAAAATCTGCTTTTTTAAAATGCAGCTTTGTAAGCAAACTTTTTAAAATAAGCAGATTTTTATTGAAATTATTTTTCAGATTTTATAACTAGAAATGTATTTCATTAAGTTTTATTTTTCAAAATAGCTATATTTTATAATTCACCACTTAATTTTACTAGTATTTTCGCTTGAGATTTATCGTTTGTTAATGCTTCAAAACCTTTTTCTACAATATCATCCAACTCGATTTGAGAAGTAATGATGCTCTGTGGTTGTAATTGACCTGAGCCCATTAAGTCGACTGTTTGTTGGAACGAAGTAGGTGTATATGCAATACTAGATGTGATTTTAACACCTGTATTTGTTAATTGGAGTGGATTCCATTCAATCGAATGAGCAAAAATTGACACGATCACTACTGTACCACGTGGACGAGTAACATCAATTGCAGATTTGAACGTTGGTGCTACACCTGCTACTTCAAAAGTTTTATCAACTCCATAAGGGGCGTATTGCTTAACTGCTTCAACCGGATTGACTTCAGCCGAATTAAATACTGCCGTTGCCCCAAGTTCCTTTGCTTTTTCTAGGCGTGATTCAGATAAGTCAAATACAATAATATTGCTTGCACCTGCTGCTTTTGCTGCAATAATTGTTAATAAACCAATTGGCCCTGCTCCAAAGATCGCAACGTTATCTCCAAATAACAAACCGCTTTCTTTTACTGCTTGAACAGCTACTGCAGTCGGTTCCACCAACGCGCCATCTTGCAATGTCAATGTTTCAGGTAACTTATAAATATTGTGCTCTGGTGCGTTTGCGAAAGTAGTAAAACCACCATCAGTATGTAATCCAATAAAACTGAAGCCATCATAGCAATCGACATCTTCTGGTTTGTTGCCATAAGTTAAAGTTGGGTTCACGACAACACGATCACCAACTTTATATTTTGTCACATTTTTTCCAACTTTTTCGACAACGCCTGAAAATTCATGTCCCATAATAACTGGCGCTACTTGTCCAGTTAATTTGTCTGGTGCATCAACAGGGATAAATACTGGTCCTTCTTGATATTCGTGTAAATCCGAACCACAAATACCTGCCCATGCTACACGAACAGTAACTTCATTGTCTTTTAAAGGTTTTAATTCTTTTTCCTCAATTCGAATATCCTTTTTGGCATACCATACAGCTGCTTTCACTATCATCACTCCTTGTATTTTCATACAATTATTATAGCATTATTATCCATATTATATTTATTTTGGTAGTGAATTTTTTGTTAAATCTCATCCATGATTAACTGGAATCTTTACCAAATCTTCACATTCTCTAAAGGCGAAATGTTTACATCCGATGCAAGCATTTCGGTTAACGCAGCCAATTGCTCGATTAATAGCTTCACCTGTATGAGGGAAGAAATTTTGTTCCCCAATTTCTTTTGTAAGTCCATTTTTGTCCAATGCACTTTTTAAACTTGGTTGAACACCTGTAACAAACAAAATGCCTCCCCGACCTTTAAAATCACGAACAATGTTTCGGAAGTATTCTTCGCCCGTTGTATCAATAAAAGGCACTTTTCCTAACCGTAAAATTAATACATTTGGTTTCAAATTAATAGATGATAGAATCGTTTGTTCAAAGTTTAATGCCGCGCCAAAAAATAAGGGACCTTCAATTGTATAAATGCTTACTTGAGGACAATCATGGGTTGGATTTACAACATGTGCCTTCACTTTCCCATGATTACTTTCATCTGGTAACACTTTTGAAACAATAAGCATTTCACTCATTCGTTTAGCAAATAATACAACCGCCATTAATAATCCAATTTCGACAGCTACTGTTAAACTTGTAAATACAGTTAGCAAAAACGTAATCAATAATACGAGAGAATCCCCAGATTTCAATTTTAATATATGTGCAAAATGTTTGCGTTCACTCATATTCCACGCCACCATCATTAAGACTGGTGCTAAAGATGCCAATGGAATATGAACAGCAAGCGGTGCAAACACGAGCAATGTTAACAATACAAATAACCCATGAATAATTCCAGACATTGGCGAAACAGCACCTGATTTAATATTTGTTGCAGTACGGGCAATCGCACCTGTAGCTGGAATCCCACCGAATAAAGGCGTAACGATATTCGCTATTCCTTGACCTATTAATTCTTTATTACTGTTATGTTTACTATTTGTCATACCATCGGCGACAACGGCAGAAAGTAACGATTCAATACCACCTAACATCGCAATAACAAAAGCAGGGCCTACGAGCATTGAAATTTTACTTAACGTTATTTCTGGAATTCCAAACTGAGGTAAAGAATTTGGAATCGCTCCATAAGTCGAACCAATTGTTGCAACTTGGCCGTTAAAGAAAATCGCCGTCACACATGCAGAAACAATAATTCCTACTAACGCCCCAGGGACTTTCGGAAGTAATTTTGGCGTCAATAACATCATTGCAAAACAAAGCAAAGCAATTAAAATACTATACCCATTCGTTGTATTTAAGTGACTGCCGATTTCTTTCATGTTATCTATAAAGCTTTCATGTTGTTCGATATTTTTTAATCCTAAAAAATTACTAATTTGTCCTGTAAATATAATTACAGCAATACCTGCAGTAAACCCAACTGTCACAGGTCTAGGAATATATTTTATTAATGTGCCGAGTTTAAAGACGCCCATTAAAACTAGAAGCACTCCTGCCATTAAACCGGCAATTAATAGATTTTCATATCCATAAGAAATAACAATTCCTAATAGAATAGGCACGAAAGCACCTGTAGGGCCTCCTATTTGAAATTTAGAGCCACCTAATAACGAAATTAAAATCCCTGCGATGATCGCTGTATAAATACCGTACTCAGGTTTCACTCCTGATGCAATCGCAAATGACATCGCTAATGGAATAGCGACAATTCCTACGATGATTCCTGATAATAAATCTTTCTTAAAATAATTTAAAGAGTACCCTTCAAATCTTCCCGCCAATAACTTGCTCATGTAATCCCTTCTTCAATCAAATTTTGTCACTTATTCACATTTTTCTTTAATAAAGCAATAAATATTGTTAAATCACACATATTCTATCATACATTTGGAAGATAAAATGAAAAAAGTTAGTCGCGAATAAAATAATTTTTATTTCTAAAATATAGGACTCGGACTTTTAATTTCCAAAAAACGTAAGTATTTATTGAATACTCTATGGGGGTTAATATACTTATATACAGCATTTATCAGTGAAAAAATTAATAAGTGGAATATCATTCTTTACAGCGCTTGATTGGTAGAAAAAATAATCATTTATTTGTAGAGCTATTAAGAGGATAGTCAGAATTTTTGTATTAAGCTCCTGTTTGGCATAAAAGGGGGAGTATCTTAGTAAGGATCTTTAATTACAGACTCCTCCCTTATGCCAAAAGTGTTTAATATTAAATTTTTTATTCAAGATGTTACAAATCGTATTTATTTTCTGATTTCATTTGCAGTCTTATCCTTTTCTAATAATACAATTAATCCTGGTAATAGAATTCCTCGTATTAAAAAGGTATCCAATAAAATTCCAACTGCAACAATAAATCCAAATACAAATAGCAGTTCAACTGGCTGGGTCATCAGCACTGCAAAAGTTGCAGCTAAAATGATTCCGGCAGATGAAATAACACCACCTGTATTGGAGACCGCGATCTCCACCGCTTCTCTCACAGAGTGATGGTTTTGTTCCTCTTGAAACCTAGAAATCAACATAATACCAATTCCAGCCGGTCCCGTTAAATATAATTGGAAATTAGATGAATCTTCTACAACTTCATGAATCTTGTTAATCGATTTTTGTATTTCCTTCGTTTCTAAGGAGGAATCGAAGGTCAAGGGAATTAAAGCGGTTGTTTGATCATCGGAAAAGAATTCAGCTGATTGCTGAGGTGGAAGCGCCGATAATGGTACAACCTGTTGCACTCCTTTAATATTTTCACTTTCGATTTGATTTAAAACATTAGCAAGGTCGGAAAGAGCGACTTCATTGCTCTTTGATTGAAACACTAATATAGCTGGAAGTTTACCCCCTAGCCATTATTATAATCCAAGGAAATAAGCAAAGAAATAAATGTTTTGTCCATTGTCTGTGACCAAGTCAATGATTTCACAATAATCATATTTGTAAATACCTTAAGTACGGGCTTTTTTATCAATATGTTTAATGTGTAAAATGGATCTAAATACTAAAGAAAAAAGTAAACTTCCTATTGCTAAGCATAGATGCATTAGGAAGTCCACTTTTTCCTTATTAATTATTCATTTGAATAATCGAATGTATGGAAACTACTTCTACCTATTTTTAATTCCGTTCTTATTTATTCTCAATATGTTTATATTACTATATCGTAATAATATCTTTTATTAATTGTGGCGCTTCTACTTTTTCTTTTGTGATATGGATATGTTCATAAAGCTTATCGATCACTTCTTGTACATCTTCTTTATTTGCGTGAATTGTTACTAGGGATTCTCCTTCTTGAACCGCATCCCCTACTTTTTTGTTAAGCACTAATCCAACAGCTAAATCGATTGTGGATTCTTTTGTTGCTCGTCCTGCCCCTAACAACATGGCAGCAACTCCTACATCATCTGCTTCAATTTTAGAAATGTAGCCTGACTCTTTCGCAGGGACTTCAATTTTATACTGCGCTTGAGGTAATCGTGATGGATCATCTACTACAGAAGCATCTCCACCTTGAGCTGTTATGAATTTTTTAAAGACTTCCAACGCTTGACCATTTGCTACAACTTCTTCAAGGAGCTTTCGTGCCTCATCAATTGAATTCGCTTTGCCACCTAACACGACCATTTGCGAGCCTAATGTAAAACATAACTCGTTTAAATCCTCTGGTCCATGTCCCTTTAACGTATCAATAGCTTCTTTAACTTCTAATGCGTTACCGATTGCAAAGCCAAGAGGTTGACTCATATCTGAAATAATTGCCATTGTTTTTCGTCCAACATTATTTCCAATAGCAACCATTGCATTTGCTAAGCTTTTTGAGTCTTCGAATGTTTTCATAAAAGCACCGTCACCAGTTTTCACATCTAAAACAATGGCATCTGCACCAGCTGCAATTTTTTTCGACATAATAGAGCTAGCTATTAACGGAATACTTGGTACTGTACCTGTTACGTCTCGAAGGGCATAAAGTTTTTTATCCGCTGGTGTTAAGTTCCCGCTTTGCCCAATGACTGCCATTTTGATTTCATTTACTTGTTTCGTAAATTGGTCATTCGATAGCTCTACATGGAAGCCTTCGATTGATTCTAATTTATCAATCGTTCCCCCTGTATGACCAAGACCTCGGCCACTCATTTTAGCGACAGGTACACCAACAGCCGCAACCATTGCTGCTAACGATAATGTCGTTGTATCTCCTACACCACCTGTAGAATGCTTATCAACCTTGATTCCTTCAATACCAGATAAGTCGATTTGATCACCAGATTCAACCATCGCCATCGTTAAATCTGCACGTTCACGATCATGCATATCTTGGAAGTATATGGCCATCATTAAACTACTCACTTGGTAATCAGGAATGGTACCTTGTGTATAACCTTCAACAAAAAAACGAATTTCTTCTGTTGTTAACTCTTCTCCGTTTCGTTTTTTTTCAATAATATCAACCATTCTCATATATATGGCCTCCTATTTTAAATTCGTTAAAAAGCTAGTGCCGAATTGTGGTGCCGGTATATTAAAGTTTTCAGCTATCGTTGCAGCGATGTCCGCAAAAGTTTCACGTAATGGTAACTCGCTGCCTTTTTCAAATCTTGGAGAATAAACGAGTAACGGCACATATTCTCTTGTATGATCTGTTCCAGGGAATGTTGGATCGTTCCCATGATCAGCAGTTATAATTAATAAATCATTGTCATCAAGTTCCGTTAACACTTCGGGTAAACGACGGTCAAATTCTTCTAGTGCTTCACCATAACCTATTGGATCACGGCGATGTCCAAAGTTCGCATCAAAATCTACTAAGTTTAAGAAGCTAATGCCGTTAAATTCACGTTTTACGACTTGTGCAAATTGATCCATTCCATCCGTATTATTTTTGGTACGAATTGCTTCTGTTACACCTTCTCCGTTATAAATATCTGAAATTTTCCCGATTGCAATAACATCATACCCAGCATCTTTCAATTCATTCATTGTCGTTCTGCCAAAAGGCTTCAGCGCATAATCATGTCTGTTTGAAGTTCGAGTAAAGTTACCTGGTGTGCCGATGAAAGGTCGAGCAATTACTCGGCCTACTAAAAACTCAGGTTCAAGGGTAAGTTCACGAGCAATTTCACAAATTTTATATAGCTCTTCTAACGGTACAATGTCTTCGTGTGCAGCGATTTGTAAGACAGGATCAGCAGATGTATAAACGATAATTGCACCTGTTTCCATATGCTCTGGTCCCAACTCGTCGATGATGGCTGTACCACTTGCAGGGATATTCCCAATCACTTTACGTCCAGTTTTTTCTTCTAATTTTTGAATTAGTTCAGCAGGAAACCCTTCAGGATAAACTTTAAACGGTTTATCAATGTTTAAACCCATAATTTCCCAATGCCCTGTCATCGTATCTTTTCCGACAGAAGCTTCTTGCATTTTTCCATAAAATGCTTTCGGTTGTTCAACTTTTGCAATTCCTTGTATTTCTCGTATATTAGAAAGACCAAGGGATTCCATGTTGGGCATTGTTAAGCCATTCATTTCACGTGCGATGTGCCCTAATGTATCTGCTCCTTCGTCTCCAAATTTATATGAGTCGGGTGCTTCCCCAATCCCAACAGAATCCATTACGACCACATGTATTTTTTTAAACGGTTTCATAAAAAACGTCCTCCTCTTTCAACTATATTTTACCTAAATACCCATCAGAAATAAAGGTCAGACATCTAACTAATTTAATGTTGGTTTTATTTTTTAAATATGTTGGTGCTGCTTTATTTTTTTAATGTTTAATTCGGTCATTTGTTTTCTTTTTAGGGCACTTGGCTCCCGGTTCGAGAACTTACACTCCAATTTGGGCGCTTGCCTTCTGATTCGGGCACTTACACTCCGGTTCGGGCACTTGGCTCCCGATTCGGGCACTTAAACCTCGATTTGGGCGCTTGCCTTCTGATTCGGGCACTTACACTCCGGTTC
>JAEXYZ010000126.1 GCA_023405135.1 Bacillota bacterium
GCTCAACTACAGTTTGTTTGAATTCTTGATTATATTTTTTTTGACTCATAATACGGACACGACCTTTCATTAGTTCAATTTTAATGACTTAACCAAGTTGTGTCCATACATCTATACTACAATCAAATGTTTAACAACATATGAAATAAATAATAATGTACCTAAACTAATCATTGATAGATTAAATCCTAAAAGGTATGAATTAACAACAATTTTCCGTCATAACAAGGAAATTAATTCGTTTATTAATTACTTATTTGATTTATCCAAACAGATTCAAAATCAAAATTATTCATCGATTACGATTCAATATTTTTCTTCTTTTAATGCCACAAGAAGTTACTTGCAATATTTGCGGCATGAAGGGTGGAGAATAATTGATTATACATCGACTCAATATATTGATGAACCTGATAATGATCATTTAATTCATGGTAGAAAACGGAGCCGAGATTATAATGAAGAGGAGTTTGATAACGTTGTAGCGGTTATTGATGATTCATTTTATTACAAAGAAAATAATAAATTATCTTCGAAAGTTGAAGAATCAAAACTGTTTTACCATCCAACTAAAATGCTTTATCAAAACATAAATAGAGCTAGAAAAAAACTACATATTGTTATCATCAATAACCCTAAAATTTTGGATAAGATTTTAAATGTGTTAAATTAAACGGATGCCAATTTTCTAGGGCATCCGCTTATTCGATAGGAGCATTTTCAATTTTCTCTATTTGTTGAAGCTTTTCATATATTCGTCTTTTCCGATAAAGCATTATTCCCGCTTGAGAAACATCTTCTATCATTGCTTTGTTAGAAAAAGCCCCGAAAATCATTCCTGCAATTGGTACCATTTGAAATAGCTTTTTCCAACCGAATTGATCGCGGTAAGTAAAAAATACCTCTTGCCATCCTTTAAGCTGACTAATCATACTTTCAGATGAGTCTTTTTTGTCGTTTATATGGGATAATTCTTTCAAAATCGCTTCTTTCCCAACAATATCAGCTGAAGCAAATTGTAGACATTTGACAATGAACACTCGTTCTTGCTTTTCATTTGGATCATATCCATGGATGATCGCTATTTCCTGCAAAGTTTTCAAGGCAATTCCTAAAATAACCGGAATATCAATTACTAATGTAAACAAACCTCCAATACCAGTAGAAGCACCTTGAACAGTTGCTATTTTTACTCGTTCACTTTGCAGCTTTTTTCCAAGGTTAATCATATTATCTAATGGCATGTTGCCGATATCCTCAATAGTTTCTATTGGGGAAGAAGTACTCTTTTGAATTTTTTCTATCATACTTTTTTTGTTAATTAAATATTTGCCACCAGTTTGGATATAGTTGCCTAATTCAGAAACTAATATTCCAAGTTTCTCTTGAATAAATTTAGGTGTTATTTTATCTAGTAATTTAAAGGGTAGGCGTCCGAGCTTTTCCCAAAAAAATAAGCCCTTTTGATCATCCTCCCATTTTTCGATTTCTTGTAAATATGTTATTAATTGTTCTTTTGATTCCAATTAAAATTCTCCTAACACAATTTGACTTTGATAAATATACGAATGGCTAATTAAAAATGTTTCATAAATAGTATGAGTAAATATGAATATTTTAGCATTTTCATTTAGAAATTTTGTAAAATCAAAATTTTTGATACGAATGTTGAGTAGGAAGGTTATACTATTGCTAATTGGACGCTTTAATGGGGAGGTCACTTATGAAAATTACAATCGAATGGTCATATAAAACGAAAAATGGTGCACAAACTGTATTTCGTTCTGAGGAGCTGTCACCAGCCCATGCACTAACTATTGCTGAAGATATTGAAAAAACGGGACGGGCAAATAATATTACATTTATCGATGAATACGATAGTACATGGATGACAAAGGAATTAAAAAAATACATTAAAGAAATTGAAACCGAACCACATAATGTTCGGGTTTATTTTGATGGTGGCTATGATATTCAAACAAGTTTTGCTGGATTAGGTATTGCCATTTATTACGAGCAAAATGGTAAGTCCTATCGATTACGTAGAAATGCTCCAGCATCAGGACTTGCCTCAAACAATGAAGCGGAGTATGCAGCATTGCATCTTGCAATTGTAGAGCTTGATTTATTAGATGTTCATCATCAAACTGTTCAGTTTATAGGTGATTCACAAGTTGTCATTAATCAAATGAGTGGAGAATGGCCAGCCTATGAGCGAGATTTAGCAGCATGGGCAGATCGAATTGATGAAAAATTAAAAGAACTTGGCATTACTGCTGAATACGAACTAGTTCCACGAAAATTAAATGCAGAAGCTGATCGACTTGCAACACAAGCATTAAATGGTGTTGATATAACAGGGCAAATTGAGATTCAGGAATAAAGGATTTCACGAAGGTCTTTTTGAATTCCTTTTAGAAATATGATAAATTTGTTAAGTATCAAGTTGATTCGTAATTAGACAGTCGCAACTTCGGCTGTCTATTTTTTTTAGATTAGAGTAAAAACAAAGGATGAATAAATTGAGTAATAAAAAGCAAAAAGGTAACTATATTTATACCTATGTACAACATAAAGATGAATACGAGCTATGTCGAATGGAGATGCGTGCATTTTTCGGCTTCGATACACCATTAAATTATTTGTTTAGCGAAATAGATATTGAGCCAAGCAGAAGCCCGTTTATACGTGAACGACTTGAGGTTTTATATGATGGAAATAGCATTTCTGACATTAAAAATTTAGTGATGGAAATGAACCTAAGTGCGTCTACCTATAAAGTAGTTTGTTTAAATAACATAGATTTAGGCGTAACAAAGAAAATACCTCATTCAGAGCGTCGAATAATGGAACGGGAAATTGGATTATCCATTGATGGTGAACCAGATTTAGATGATCCAGAAATAGTGTTTGGTCTAGTATTGCTAGATGGGCGATGGTATTTTGGAAAACATACGGTAAGTGAATCTGTTTGGCGGAAACACGTACATAAACCGAGAAGCTATTCAACAGCCCTAAATACAAGAGTTGCCCGCGCAGTGACAAATATTGCAGTTCCACAGCCTGAAAATATTAGAGCGATAGACCCGTGTTGTGGTATAGGTACGATTCTTGTTGAGGCGCTTTCAATGGGTATCAACATTGTAGGCAGAGATATAAATCCACTTGTTTGTGTAGGGTCTCGAGAAAACATTGCTTATTTTGGTTATGAAGGAACTGTTAAGAAGGGACCAATCTCAGAAGTAGCAGAACATTATGATGTTGCAATCATTGATTTACCTTATAACTTAGCGACTCATATATCTGCTGATGAACAATACGATATTATTAAACATGCACGTCGTATCGCAAAGCGAGTTGTTTTCGTTACAATCGAAACAATTGATGACATGATAAAAGGAGCAGGCTTTGAAATAAAAGACCGCTGTATTGCAAGAAAGCATCTGTTTGAAAGGCAAATATTATTGTGTGAGTGAATTTGTTTATTATGAGGTATCCAAATGGATGTATAGCCTGTGGTTCGTGTAGATACTTTTGGATTGGGTCACATAACGCTAGATTCGGGCGGATACACGCGGATTCGGTCACATAACGCTAGATTCGGGCGGATACCCATAGATTCGGTCACATAGCCCCATGTTCGGGCGGATACCTCTAGAATCGGTCACAAAACGATTTAACTGTATAAAACGATCTTATAGACAGCCAATTTTTTGACTGTCTATATGATTGTCATGAATTTAGTGTTCTCTTAAGTCGGATAACGCTACCTCTTGTTCATTTTCAGAATCATCAATTGGGAATATTCTAGCGGTACCTTTATTTTCGTCAACGTTTTGAATATATACTCGAACGCCGTTAAATGTTACGTTTGCTAAAGTTGGTGATTCTGCGATTTCTTGTGCTCTTTGAACATTCATGTAAACAACCTCCTCTTTTGTAATTCAAGCTCCACCTTTCATTATTCTCATTTTAAGACAAATGATTCTTTGAATTTTTCATTATTAGAATACATTTCAACAGTTGATAATTAAAATTTCTATCAAGGCACTTTTTGGACAAGGATAGTTTTAGCAACCTAGAAGTGAAGAAGGGATAGACTTGATATGGACCATCACATTTCCTCAAAAGACAACGAGAACATTTATAATAATCGAAAAAGAGATTTACCATCATTACCGTGGATTATGAAGCAGACGTGGATTGATTCTTTGTTTATACATTACCCTGTGAAGCGAGAGGTTTTACAAAAATTTGTCCCGGATGTTTTGCCTATTGATACTTTTGAAGGAGTAGGGTGGATTTCAATTGTGCCATACCTCACTAGTTCAATGAGACTAAGAGGAATTCCACCAGCACCTGGAATAAAACAATTTCCAGGTTACAATGTGCGCACGTATGTAAATGTAAATGGTCGTCCAGGTATTTACTTTTTTAGTCTTACAGCTGCTAACTGGTTTAGTGCAACAGCAGCAAAAATTTTTTTCCGTTTACCTTATTACTTTTTAGATATTCATATGGACAACCATAATGATTTAGTAATATTCAACAGTAAAACTTTAGCAAATAACGGTGCACAGCTAATATGTAATTACAAGCCGAATTCTAAATCTAAACGTGCTGAAAGAGGTTCATTGGATGAATGGTTAATTGAACGCTATTGTCTTTTTACCGTGAATAAAAAAGGGGCACCGCTACGATGCAATATTTTGCATCATCCATGGTTGTTACAGGATGTGGAAGTAGAATTTCAGAAAAATACAACATTGTCGCCATTTAATATTATTCCTGACAATCGTAACTATATAATGCATTATTCAAAAAGGGCAGAGGTTCGAATATGGCCATTAGTTTCAGCGTTAAATTGAGCAAGTAAACCGGCTGTTCCGAATGAACGACTTCTTTTTAATTGTATAAAAAAGGAACTCAAAAAGAATTGAGTTCCTGCATTTGTTTATTTTTTTGTAATTGTAACGTTGCAAAGTAAGGCGTTTGTCCTTGTCGGAAATGGGTTAATAAGAATGCGTCTTGTGCAACAATTTTTCCGTTTTTATATGCTTCGTAATCAAAAGCAAATGGTATAAGTAGAGAATGTTTAAAGAATTCTCTTTCACTAACATTCATTTGTGCGAATTCTTCACCAGCTAAAGAAGGGTTTTCTTTGAGAGCTTGGTATATAGTTTTTTGTTGTTCTTCTGAAAGACGTTCTTTCCACCAAATTTTTCGTGGTTGGAACTGTTGCTTTGATAAATAATCAAGCTTCATTAAACTTTGAATAATTGGCAGCTGAGCTATTTGCTGAGTAGCTAAAAACTCTTCAAGTCTCGTGAATAAGTCTTCAAGCTGATGTCCGATTCTTGACCAGCCTTTTTCTTCCCAATACGTTCCGAAGTTTTGGAAGAAATCAAAGGGCGTTTCAAAAACTTCTGTAACTAAGTACTCAATTGTATTGTCCATTCGATGGTCATTCCAATATTTTTCAAGTACGTCTTCAGCATGTTTTATACGAATTATTTCATCAAAAGTTAAAACATTGTTGGCAAAAATTTCGTAAGGAGCAACATCAACATATGTGTAGCCATATTTCTTTGCCTCGACGCGAAGGCCAGTTCCACGCAAGAGCTTTAAGAAACCAAGCTGTAGTTCTTCTGGACGCATTGCAAATACATCGTTAAATGTTTGTCTAAAGCTATCGTAATCTTCTTCTGGAAGTCCAGCAATTAAATCAAGATGTTGATCGATTTTACCGCCTTTTTTCACCATCGTTACGGTACGTTTCAGCTTCTCAAAGTTTTGACGACGTTTTACAAGCTCATTCGTTAAATCATTTGTTGATTGTACCCCGATTTCAAAACGGAAAAGTCCTTTTGGAGCGTTGTCATTTAAAAATTGAATGACCTCAGGACGCATTATGTCTGCTGTAATTTCAAATTGGAACACGACACCTGGCACATGCTCATCAATTAAAAATTGGAACATTTCCATTGCATAGCTGCGGCTAATATTAAATGTACGGTCGACAAACTTAATTGTTCTTGCACCATTTGCCATTAAGTAGCGAATGTCTTCTTTGATTTTTTCACGATTAAAGTAACGAACCCCGACTTCAATCGATGAAAGACAGAATTGACAGCTGAAAGGACAGCCACGACTCGTTTCGATATACTGAATTCGCTTGCTAAGGTGAGGAAGATCCTCTTCAAAGCGGAACGGACTTGGAAGTTCTCGTAAATCAATCTTTGGAGGTTGTGCATGAATTTTTATCTTGCCGTCCTCTAAATAACAAATCCCCGGAACTGATTCTAGCTCGATTTCTCCTCTGAAATATTTTAGTAAGTCTTTAAAGGATGTTTCACCTTCACCCATAACGATGAAATCAATTTCTTCAACTCTACGCAGCCAGTCGTGAACATCATAAGAAACTTCAGGTCCACCTAGCACGATTTTCGTATGAGGCGATACTGCCCGAAGCATGCGAATAACACGAATTGTTTCTTCGATATTCCAAATGTAACAACTAAATCCGACCACATCTGGCTTATGCTGATAAATATCTGAAACGATATTAAAAGCTGGGTCTTTAATTGTATATTCAATAATTTTCGGTTCAAATTCAGGTTGGGCTGCTGCTTTTAAACAACGTAACGCCAAGTTTGTATGGATATATTTCGCATTTAGCGTAGTTAAAACAATATTCATAATTGGATCTCCTTTTATATACACGGGTAACTAACTATATGATTTTAGCAGTAATGTTGAATTCGCGCCACTGCCTAGAGTTTTATGGATGAATGTATGGGGGGGTGTAGTAAGAGTTATTTCTTTTATAGGTTGGTTTTGTGTATATAGTATTAAAAATTTTCATAGATGAAGAATTGTCTTTTTTTGTTAAGCTGTTTTTCTAGAACTTCCATCATTTAAGTTAACCTAATAATAAAATAGGTTGACACAAATATTATGCATCTTTTAATATAGGTTTTGTAATACAAAAATTGACAGGGGTGGAAGAGTTGGAAACTAGTACAGTCAATTCTAAAGTAAAAATGAAAACAGTAGATTTAGTTTATTGCGGAGTTTTTGCCACGCTAATGATGATTGGAGCGAACATTACTTCCTTTGCTCCATTTATGGTTGTAGGTGGCGTACCTATTACATTACAAGCATTTTTTGCGATATTAGCAGGGTTAATATTAGGTAGTAGACTTGGGGCAATTTCAGTAACAGTTTATATGTTAATAGGATTAGCTGGTGCTCCTGTTTTTGCAAGATTTAGCGGAGGATTATCACAAATTTTAAGTCCTACATTTGGCTTTATCGTAACCTTTATTTTTGCTGCTTTTGTAGTTGGAAAAATGGTTGAAAAAAATCCTTCAAAGAAAATGTATATTATTGCAGCATTAACTGGGACTGTCATTAGCTACTTAATTGGTACGAACTGGATGTATGCAGCATATATTTTATGGTTTGGAGCACCAGAAGGGTTCTCATACGCAATGGCTTGGCTTTGGATGATGCCTCCTCTACCAAAGGATTTAATTTTAGCTGTGTTTGCCGGAGTTTTTGGATATAGAATACAAAAAATCTTAAAGGTGGGGAATTAATATGAATTACGAAGAGGTAGCCAAGCAAGTATTACAAGGATATGAGTTAACAGATAAGGAAGCGTTAGAAATACTTGAAAGTCCAGATGAAGATTTATTGCAATTGCTCCATGCAGCATACAAAATTCGAAAAACGTATTATGGTAATAAAGTAAAATTAAATATGATCATTAACACAAAATCAGGTCTTTGTCCAGAAAACTGTGGGTATTGCTCACAATCGATTGTGTCAAAAGCACCTGTTGAAAAATATCCGATGATGAAACAGGAAGAAATTGTGGCAGGAGCTGAACGCGCGGCATCTTTAAACGTTGGTACGTACTGTATTGTTGCAAGTGGTCGCGGCCCAGTGAACAAGGAAATCGATATCGTAGTTGATGCGGTGAAATCGATTAAGGCAAAACATCAAGACATGACCATTTGTGCATGTCTTGGTATTTTAAAACCTGAACAAGCACAACGACTGAAGGAGGCAGGGGTTGATCGATATAATCATAACATTAATACTTCAGCTAACCATCATGGGAATATTACTACGTCACACACATATGATGATCGTGTAAAAACAGTTGAAATGGCTAAAGAAGCTGGTATTTCACCTTGCTCTGGTGTCATCGTAGGGATGAGAGAAACGAGAGAAGATGTTATTAGTATGGCGAGAAGTTTACGTGTACTTGATGCTGACTCAATTCCTGTAAATTTCTTGAATGCTATCGATGGAACACCTCTTGAAGGGACTCGAGAGCTAAACCCTCGTTACTGTTTAAAAGTTCTTTGTTTGTTCCGATTTATTAATCCATCAAAGGAAATTCGAGTTTCTGGAGGACGCGAAGTAAACCTTGGTACATTACAACCACTTAGCCTATATCCAGCTAACTCCATTTTCCTTGGAGATTACTTAACTACAGAAGGTCAGCCAGGTGAACAAGATAAAAAAATGCTTGAAGATTTAGGATTTGAAATCGATTTAGAGCCACTTAAACAAGTACAACCACAAATGTAATTAAAAAAGAGCATTGGATTTTTAGGTCCAGTGCTCTTCTTTTCAAGTTACTTAAGTCGATAAAGTAAAAATCGTTCATAATTGTTTTTTTCATAGGAACCAGGTAAAGGGATTTCTTTTATTAAATTAAAAGAAGTTTGGTTTTCTAAAAAATATATATAATCGTCCGATGGGTAATATAATATCAAATCTATTTCACGTTTATAATCTTCAACTGACTGTAATATATTGTTTATTACTTTCATAAAAATTTGAACTGAAAATGGGTTAAAAAAATAAAATCTGTTGTCTTCTTGTTGAATTTTATATTCTTCTGCAAAACAATCTATGAACTGAATTATACCTTTGTTCTTTTTAAATTTATTAAAATAATTAGTTTCGTTTTGAATAGCCTCTTTATAAAAAGTCTCATTCATTTCGATTCCAGTACATGATGCATGAAATGTATAATTAATAAAGAAATTCAATCGTCCTTTTCCACATCCGAAATTTACAATATTATCACTCATTTTTACATCATAATGTTTAAATAATTCCTCAAGTCCACTATAGGGAGTCGGTTCGTATGGGTGATAATGAATCGAGTTATTGATTTCGGTTTTGTTTCCCAAAGTATTTATATTTAGCAATTCATCATAATATCGTTCTTTCACTACTGTATGTCCTCATTCCGTGTTACTTCATTCTTTTCTATTATACATTGTAATGTCTATAGTTTTCGATAAATATAAATACTATCGAGGTATATTTCTAAAGGAAACAGCTTCTAAATATTTGAAACCTAGTTAGTTTCTTCAACGTATATGAAATTAAGAAAGGATGGGTGAAATGAACAAATACTCGATTGCTGAATTTATAAAAAATACTGAGCAAGTGGATAAAGGAGAGGGGTTTTTCGAATTAGAAACACCTCGTATGCTAGAAGTAAATCTTGATGGACTTGTTTGGGCTAAGGCAGGTTCAATGGTTGCCTACAATGGAAAAATTAAATTTGAGCGAGAAGGCGTTTTAGAGCACGGACTAGGAGCGATGTTCAAAAAGGCTTTTACTGGTGAAGGTACATCTCTTATGAAAGCAAATGGGCAAGGCAAATTATATCTTGCTGACAGTGGCAAAAAGATTATTATTCTTTATTTACAGAATGAAGCAATTTATGTAAATGGGAATGACCTACTTGCATTTGAGCCAACGATTAAACATGATATTAAGCTAATGAGAAAAGTTGCAGGAATGATGGCAGGTGGTTTGTTTAACGTTCGGTGTGAAGGGACGGGGATGGTTGCTATTACAGCCCATTATGAGCCACTCACATTACGTGTAACACCAGGAAAACCGGTTATTACAGATCCGAATGCAACTGTGGCTTGGTCAGGTAATCTTCAACCACAGTTTCAGACAGATATTTCCTTAAAGACCTTTATCGGAAGAGGGAGCGGAGAATCCATTCAAATGAGGTTTGAAGGAGACGGCTTTGTAATCGTTCAGCCGTATGAAGAAGTTTATATGCAGGCGCAAAGTCAATAGTTTACGAGAAGGCATTTTTCTATAATAGAGAAATGTCTTTTATTATTTTGAGTACAAATACTTATATAAATAGATTAACTTTTTAAGTGTTAATTTTAAATATTTAATAAATCATATTGTAATATTATTCCAATCTGAATTATTATTAAATAGAGCTAATGTAGATTGGAGAAGATTCTTTGAGAAAAAATATTTTTTTATTACAGTGGTATTGTTATTACTAGTAATTTCAGAATGTACAAATTCCAATGACCAGCTAGCTACTATTTCAGTAAATTTCAATTCTGAATATGTTAAAACATTTGATGATTTACAGTTAGGTTTATTGTATGATTTTGACTTTAAATTACCGAATGCGGATAAAAGATGGGTTCGTATTTAGGTAGAACGATATGAGGAAGGGGAAAAGGAGCCGCAGCCAATTATTGAACTTTCATATGGAATGAGTCCTAATGAAATAGAAGAGGGGAATATTGGTTTTGGAATGTTAAATCGTGAAAAAGGAGCTTATTCTGCTTTCCTTTACGCACCATCTGTAAAGACAGGCCTACAAACAATAGAATTAGATTCACTCGAAAGATTTAGTAAATGGGATTATGCTATAGGGGATGAAAAGGTAGATTTGAAATTAAACGAAACTTATTTACTTGCGGCCTATAGACTCTCATCTGGTAATTCTATTAGAACCTATAATATACAAGATAAAGCCGATTTAGAAAAAATGATAAGTGAGGATCATACTGTTTTATTGCTTAAAATTGAAATAGAAGAAAGAGAATAGAAGTATAAATTTCATAATTAAAGTTCACATTAATTAGCATTCGTTAATCCAAAATAAGTGGATTAACGCTTTATAGGATGCTATAGAGATGAGTTTAATTTATTAGGATTTCTGGAATTGCTTAAACCTTAAATTTACTAACCAATTCTTTTAATTTCTCAGCCATATTCGCTAAGGATGTAGCAGATGAAGCCACTTCTTCCATTGCAGCTAATTGTTCTTCAGATGCAGCAGCTATATCTTCTGTATTAGACGAAGTGGTTTTAGCTAAATAACCTACTTCCTCAATACTTGAATTTACTTGTTGAGCATTTGTAGACAACACTTCTGAAAGAGAAGAAATATCTTGTACTTGTTCATTAACCTGTTCAATTTTATTTAAAATCTCTTCAAAAACATGGCCAGTTTCATCGGCTAAATCTAATCCTTTTTCGACAATTTTACTTTCATTGCTTGTCATTTCAGCAGCTTTTTTTGTATCTTGTTGAATATGCTTAATCATTTCTGCGACTTGGTTGGCAGAGTTTCTAGATTGTTCGGCAAGCTTTCTAACCTCATCAGCAACTACTGCGAAACCTTTACCATATTCGCCGGCTCTTGCGGATTCAATTGCAGCATTTAAAGCTAACAAATTTGTCTGGTCAGCTATATCAGTAATAACATCAATTATTTTTCCTATTTCAGTAGATTTTGTTTCTAATCCTTCCATCACTGCTTTAATATCAACGCTTCCTTTATGAATTAAATCCATTTGTTGAACTACTTTTTGAACATACCCATTACCGATTTGAGCCTGTTTTGTTGTTTCATTTACACCATCAGCAACAGATGAACTTGAGTCTGTAACTTGTTGTATTTCATTTGTCATTTTTTCGATTGCTTGAATACTCTTATCCGTATAATCTGCTTGGGTTTCTACTCTGTTAGAAACTTCCTGTATAGAAGTGCGACTTGATTTGTAGCGGCAGTTGTTTCTTCACTCCTTGCCATCAATTCTTCAGAAGAGGCTAGAACTTCATCTGATGTCATTTTTACTTGCTGTATCATTGTGCTCAAGTTTTCTTTCATCAAATTGTAGCTATTTGTTAAAGCACTTAATTCATCGCCTGAATAATCCTTCACTTCATTTGTAAAATCACCTTTACCAGCATCCTCTAATGCGCTTGCGATTGTATGTAATCGATTTTTTAAATTACGTGTGAAAAGGTATACCAAAATAGAAGATAAAATAATAACAATGAATAAAACAATTAGGAACACTTTTAAAAATGAAGAAATCGTTTGCTTAATGATTTCTTGGGGTGCACCTACATAAAGCATACCGATGATTTCTCCCACATTATCTTTAATTGGCATATAGGCAGTTTGATACAATTGTCCAGCTACAACCGCTTCACCATAATAATTTTCGCCTTCCTTTATAACCGTTTGGACCACTTCTTCTGAAGCTTGTGTATTAACAGCCCGTTTACCGTCTACCATTACATTTGTAGCAATTCGTGTATCTCCTAGGAAAACCGTAATCGTATCACCTGTATCTTCACCGATCGAATCTACTAATTCGTAATTTTCGTTTAATAATGTAGAACCTTTTAATAAATTGCCATTTTCAATTTTCCAGTCACCAGCATATACATCGTTTTATATAACGATAGGCTAAATTTAAATCACCTTTTGCTTTTTGAACGGCGAAATTCTTTATACCGTCAGATACTTCTTTCACGACTACAATGCCGACGACTACAGATAATAAAATAATTGATATTACTAAAATATTGATTTTAGTACCAAGCTTAAAAGAAAGCTTGGGTTTAAATTTACTCATGTCATTTCCCTCCTCAGATGAATAAGTACTAAATATTTCTAAAAATTTCAATAAAATTATGTATTTTTTCCGTTTGAAGAAAACATTTTTATTAAATTAGAATAATATCTTATCTAAAAAAGAACGACCGTCTACTTGAAAAAAGGTAGAAGAAATGCTCAATATTATAGCTAATATGACAAATTTTAAGGAGAAGCTAAATGAAACCTAGAATTTCAGTACTTACATTAGGTGTGGATAATTTACAGAGGTCATTAAAATTTTATCAAAAGGGACTTGGACTACCGACTGAGGGAATTGTTGGACAAGAATTTGAACATGGAGAAGTTGCATTTTTTGACCTGCAATCTGGTTTGAAATTGGCTATTTGGAGAAGGGAAGATATTGCCCATGATACAAAGCTTCAAGTAACTCCAACTAGTCCAACTGAATTTACGATTGGTCATAATGTAATTAGTAAAGATGAGGTTGATTTGATACTGAATCAAGTGGAAAAGGCAGGTGCAGTTATTACTGTTCCGGCTCATGATACGTTTTGGGGTGGCTACTCTGGCTACTTCCAAGATCCAGACGGCCACTTATGGGAAGTTGTTTGGAATCCCCAGTGGGAAATTGAGGAATAGTTTAATAAGTTGAAATTATATTGGTGATTTATGGGTTTTTAAAAGAAAAAAGTATATTAACTATAAGGACGTGGCAAATATGGCAGAAATAAAATACGAAATCATCCAAACTCTTGGTGTATTATCAGAAAATGGTAAAGGGTGGAAAAAGGAATTAAATTTAATAAGTTGGAATGATCGTGATGCAAAATATGATTTGCGGGATTGGTCAGAGGATCACAGTAAAATGGGAAAAGGTGTTACTTTTTCTCTTTCTGAATTGCAATCATTAAAGGAAATTTTGAATAACATGACTAATTTAAAATAAACTTAACGAAAATGCTTCAAATCCTTCAAACTAAAGATTTGAAGCATTTTCTTTTACATAAATTTTCAACTTTATCCCAAACTAATCATTAATCTTATTATCTTGATACTCAATTTTCTTTAAAGCGCGCTCAAAATTAAGTTCTTGTGAAATTTCTTCGTGGTTGTTCTTTTTCTTAGGAGTTTTCATTTTTCTAAATGTTGTTTTTCGTTTTTTTGCCATTGTTCATCACCTCCAATTTTATTTTGTGCATCTAATAAAAAGAAATGCTTGCGAACATTTTGAATCATCGGTAAAGTTCTACCAATATTGTTGATTAAAAAATATTGTTTTCCCATTAGCCTTCACAAGCTGTCCTTTGGTTACATTTATTAGTAGGAGGGGGGGCAGAAAAAATGGGTGAACCCCAAAAATCGAATGAACTTTGGAATGATGAACATGGGAATAATTGAATAGAGAGTGAAATAATAATCGATCGGAATTCACTCATAATTAATCAAAATTTTTGTGTGAATGCAATCGTTGGGGCAGAACAAAACTTAATTATTGAAGAAATAGCAGTGACTGAAGAAGACGAAGAGGCGAAAACAGATGATTCTTTGGATTTGAAGAGGAAATTGAAATAGCGGAAAATACAACGATTCGCCAAGACTATACGCTTATTTATGCTGCACCCGCAACTCCCATGCGCTCTCCAATATTGATAACCGTCATTGTACGCAATTTGTCAGAAAATGACATATTGGTGAGTATTGAAGATGAACAAGATGCTTTAGTGGAAGAAGTCGCTCCAGTAAATTCAGAGGTAGCTTTAACTGCACAAAATGCAAACTTTGTTCGTGCATTAGCACTTGCCCCAAGTGAAGTACAATTTTTCATTAATGTTTTTCATCCGACTAATCCTTAATGAAAGTTTAATAGCTTTTAACATAAAAAACTGTAGAAAACTCATTTTTGAGTTGTCTACAGTGAAACTGAAATTATGCGTGTTCTTTAGTTTTAGCACTATGACTTTCCATTAATTGCATAAACAAACCGAAAATAAATAGATATACACTACCTTTTACCATTTCTATCCCAATCCAATGAGATATTTCTGTGAAAAGGCTTAAGCTAAAGAGAATAAGACCAATTGTTAAAATAGTTGAACAAAGATAAATAAAAAATTTATACATTTTAAATCCTCCCTTATGTACGTTCTTTCATCTTAAATATATTGTAACATAAAATTCGAATTTTGTTCATAAAATATTCACATTTTGTTCAATTGTTTGTCAAAATTTTAAGTGATCTAAAATATACATTGACTTATGTTTGTAGAACTATACATAAAGAGGAAGTAAAATGCACATTTGAACATGTAAGGGGAATGAAAAGGGTTGCAATTATACAGTTTAGCTTTCCGTAAAAAAGGCTTGGCAGTAAAGTTCGTACCAAGGCTTTCAAATACTTATTTAGAAGAATTTATAAATTCAATGAAATTATTAACTTTTTCATCAATAAATTGAAGTGTTGATTCATCCACTAATCGATTTGCATCAAACTTTTGTGATGCAAAGTTAATTAAAATTTCATTGCTTCCAGGTGGTAAAACTTTGGCTTGTACACCAGGTGAAGATAAAATGTCGCGTAAATGCAATTGTGCTCGAACTGTTCCAACCGCCCCGGGAGAAGCACCTAACGTCATTACAGGTTTGCCGATGAACACTTTTTCAACACGAGAAGCCCAGTCAATTGCATTTTTTAAAACACCTGGTACAGACCAATTATATTCTGGGGTAATGATAATAACCCCATCTGAAGCAGCGATGGATTGTTTAAAATCCTTTACAACCTGTGGCGGATTCATTTCTTCATCTTGATCGAAGTATGGTAATGAAGCAATATTTGCGATTTCAATTTCCATTAATTGTGCATAGCGTTCTTGAAACGTTTTTGTAATTTGTAAGTTTAACGACTCTTTTCTAATGCTTCCAACAAGTGCTACAATTCTCAGTTTTCAACCTCTTTCTATGGATTTTGAAAATATTTTAATTAAAATATAGATTTTAATTCAGATTATTGTCAATTATTAGACTTTAACTCCGTTGAAAAATAAAAAAGCAACTTCAGACACCACATACTTGGTCTTAAAAGTTGCCTTTGGATTTTCAACGTTATTTATTGCTTGGATTATTATTGTTTGTGTTTTTTTTAGAAAATAAATTTTCAATATTTTTTTCTTTTCCATATTCTTCTTTATTGGAACGTCCCATTTTCGGTGCTGCTTTGCCATGTTGAATATCACGATCATCGTAATTGGAATATTCATCGAATTCTTTTTTATCGTACATGTTTTCATCTCCTTTTAGTGATATTATGAGAATTTTTCATTCGGTTTATGTAAACAATAATTCAACAAGGAAAATTGTTGCTCATTTTCTGAAAATAATAGATAATTAAAAAATTAACAGAGATAGATTAGGAGTGTAATTTGTAATGCAAGTTGAGCAAGTAAATAGAGTAACAAACCAACAAGATTCGCAATTAAATAACCGAGCAAGATTGTTAGTAAAATGTCCTGATAAGCCTGGGATTGTATCAGTTTTATCGACATTTTTATATAAGCATAATGCGAACATTATTGAATCAAGTCAATATTCAAGTGATCCTGAAAATGGGAAATTTTTTATCCGCTTAGAATATCATTGTGAAAATCTTCAAGATAAAGTAAGTCAAATGGAAAAAGAGTTTGAACAAATTGCTCGGGATTACGATATGACGTATAACTTCTATTATCGAAATGAACGTCAGCGTACAGCAATTTATGTTTCAAAAGAGCTTCACTGTTTGTTGGAATTATTGTGGGAATGGCAAAATGGTGATTTAGATACAGATATCGCTGTTATCATTAGTAACCATGAAGATGCACGGTCGATAGCTGAATCTTACGGTATTCCGTTCCACTACTTACCAGCAAATAAGGATATCCGTAAAGAGGTAGAGGCAAAACAAATTCAATTAATGGAAGAATATAATGTGGACTTATTAATTTTGGCACGTTATATGCAAATTTTAACTCCAGATTTTGTAAACCATTTTGAAAATCGAATTATCAACATTCACCATTCGTTCTTACCGGCCTTTATCGGAGCAAACCCATATGACCGCGCCCATAAACGAGGAGTTAAATTAATTGGTGCAACTTCTCATTATGTAACGAATGATTTAGATGAAGGTCCGATTATTGAACAAGACGTTGAACGCGTCGACCATCGCGATGATGTAGCAACATTAAAGAAAATTGGCCGACAAATCGAACGTCGCGTGTTAACAAAAGCAGTTAAATGGCACCTCGAAAATCGTATCATCGTAGAGGGCAACAAGACCATTATTTTCCACTAATAATGTGTACCAGGTACGCAAACAATTCTGATAATTTAAAAAAGCCTGTGATAGATAGTTCTATTACAGGTTTTTTGTGTTTTCGTTCAACACGTAAGAGGAAGTATAAATGGTCAAAACAATTACAAACTAAGGCTGTGATTAAAATTAATAAATAGGAGGTTTTATCAATGAAACAAAACCCACAAAATGTTGCTGGAAGACCGAAAAAATTTATAAGTAAAGAAACAATGATAAGAAATACAGAAGAAAATATACGAAAAGCTGAAATTGGTATGGAATTTGCCCTTCCTGAAGAATTTGAAAATCTTAAAGATAAAAATGAACGCCGTAGACATGCAATTCAAAGAATGAAAAATGAGCCACTTAGTTAATTCAAGTTATTTTGGAGGACAGGCTCCAATTTGACAAATTAAATTCAATCATTTACAACCCGGAAACAAGTTTTTCTATGTAAAGCAGACTGACCTGATATTTTTAGGTCAGTCTTTTTAAGTTAATAATTTTAGCAATTTTGCAGTAAATATGTAAAAATAAACAATATGAAGAAATAAAGTCTAAAATGAAGGGTGGTTTTCAATATGGAAACTATTCTAAAAATGTTCGAACATTTAAAGTGGGCAAATCAACAAATACTTGAAACTTTACACCATAAGGAAGTTGAAAACAAAGATGTAATTCGGTTATTTTCTCATATTTTACTAGCAGAAAAGGTATGGGTTACGAGATTACAAGGTTCCGACAGTTCAAACATAACTATATGGATAGATGGGATTTAAACGTCTGTTCTAAATTAGTAGAAGAAAATTATGAAAGCTTTACAAAATATCTTTCTCAACTAGAAAACTCAGACTTAGAAAAGTTAGTCATCTATAAAAATAGTAAAGCGTATAGAGTTTAAAAATACAGTAAGAGAAATTCTTACGCATATTGCATTACATGGCCAGCATCATCGTGGGCAAATTAATTTGAAACTGAGAAGCGATGGTGTTGAACCGGTAAGTATAGATTTTATTACTTTTGTAAGATATATTAATATTATTAAATTTAAACTTTACCTATTCGAGAGGAGAACTATCATGATTGAACAATTTAACGCACTTGTTGTAAATAATGAAGAAGAATTTACAGTAAAAACACAAAAGCTTTCACTTTAGGACTTGCCAGATGGAGAGGTGTTAATTCGAGTACAATATTCAGGTGTGAATTATAAAGATAGTCTCGCTTCTATTCCAAATGGAAACATCGTAAAAAAATATCCATTTGTTCCTGGGATTGATTTGGCTGGTGTCGTAGTTTCTTCAGAAGATTCACGCTTTAAAGAGGGAGACGAAGTAATTGCAACGAGCTATGAAATTGGTGTTTCTCATTTCGGAGGCTATAGTGTATATGCCCGTATTCCTGCTGATTGGATTGTTCCACTTCCAACAGGACTGTCATTAAAAGAGGCAATGACAATTGGAACAGCTGGTTTTACAGCAGCATTATCTGTTCTACGGTTAGAGGAAAATGGCCTTGCTCCTGAAAAAGGCAAGGTGCTTGTAACAGGAGCAACTGGTGGTGTTGGTAGCTTTGCTGTTTCTATTTTATCTGCACTTGGATATGAAGTTGAGGCAAGTACAGGCAAAGAAGCTGAACAAGACTATTTGAAACAAATTGGTGCAACATCGATTGTGTCACGTGAAGAAGTATATGATGGGAAAATTCGTGCTTTAGGGAAACAAAAATGGGCAGCTGCAGTAGATCCTGTTGGTGGAGAACCCCTCGCATCGTTATTAAGTCAAATTCAATATGGCGGCTCAGTTGCTGTAAGCGGTTTAACGGCAGGGGCAAATGTTCCAACAACTGTTTTTCCATTTATATTAAGAGGTGTAAACTTGCTTGGTATTGATTCTGTCTATTGCGAAATGGAAACTCGCTTAAAAGTATGGAATCGTTTAGCAACTGATTTCAAACCGGCAAACTTAGAAAATTTAATTTTAGACGAAGTATCTCTTGAGCAATTACCTAATGTTTTACCTACACTTCTAAAAGGAGAAGCAAGAGGTAGAATTTTAGTTAAACTATAAATAAACTTTGGTGGCGAGAAGAACTCGTCACCTATTCATTTTAGAAAGAGGAAGTTAAATGAAGAATCGATGTGAATGGGTTGTAGGAAAAGAACCGTTATATAGAGAGTATCATGATAACGAATGGGGAGTTCCCGTTTATGATGATCGTCTATTATTTGAAATGCTTTGCCTAGAAGGAGCACAAGCAGGGCTTAGCTGGTGGACTATTTTACAAAAAAGAGAAAACTATAAAAAAGCCTTTGATAACTTTGAAGCAGAAAAAATAGTTTTGTATTCAGAAGAAAAATTACAGCAGTTAAAAGAAAATACTGGAATCGTACGAAATCGATTAAAAATTCAAAGTGTCGTAACGAATGCTCAAGCCTTTTTGAAAATACAAAAAGAATATGGTTCCTTTTCAAACTACATTTGGAGCTTCGTTGACAATGAACCGATTATAAATCATTGGAAAACGATTAAAGATGTACCAGGTACAACAGAAATTAGTGACAAAATGAGCAAAAAATTAAAAAATGATGGCTTTAAATTCGTAGGAAGTACGATTTGTTATTCCTTTATGCAAGCTGTTGGAATGGTAAATGATCATACTCTAGAATGTTTTTGTCATCCGTCCAACAAATAACAAACGTTTGGAATTAATTTTCCAAGCGTTTTTCTTTTAAAAACTACGGTCATTTGTTGAATAATGTAAGACTATGTATAATAGAAAAGAATTAAAATGAAACATACGGAGGACAAACAGTGCAAAAGTATGTAAAGCAACTATTTCTAACATCCGTTGTATCTCTCGTATTAGCAACTCCTTGCTATGCGCAAGCATCCAATGATTTGAAAGTTATAGATATGCCAGAAAACCAACAAGTAAAAGATGAAATTACGACATTACTTCATATGGACATTATAAAAGTGGATCCTGATTTACAATTTCGTCCACAAGCATTTATAACGAAAAAAGAAGCTGAGCAGGCAATTAACAGAGCGCTAAAAATTTCATTGCCAACTAAGGCTTATTCCGAAGTGAAAGCTCGTTTCCAAAAAAAGGCGTTAAACTTAAACAATGCAACTATAACAAAGCCAATTACATATGAAGATTTATCTAGTGAACTTGTTCAAGGTTATTTAATCCATACATATAACAAAAAGGGAAATTTTGAATCAATTAATAATTTTATTATGTCAACTAAAAGCGAAAACAAAGCTGACTATGTGACAAAAGCAGACTTTGCTAATATTTTGTATGATTTTTTAAATTTACTTCAAAAGATACCAAATAATGGACAAGAAGAGCTTAACAAAATCGAGTACTCATCATCATTTCAATTAAGTCAAGAAACATCTTATTTTGCAAAAATTACTGCACAAGTAAAAGAAGATCTTTATTTACGTGCAACAGAACCACTTTTCTTGATAGATGAAAAAAAAGTCGATTATGGACATGCAATTGACTATCAATTTATTTATTCAGTCGGAATGCTCGGTTCAAAAGCGACAGTGACAATTCGTAAATTTGATAATGCTGACTATTTTGTATTTACTCGATTTGATAATGTAACGGGAAGCAATAAAAATATTGATTTAATTCAAATTGAGGAAAACGTTCAATCCAACGAATTATACCGCTATGGCCGCTATCCAATTGTTCGGGATGATGAAACTGTGTTCGGACAAGATATTACGTCTTATCCAACAGGCTTGCTACGTTTAACAAAAAAAGATGGCTCAGTTGAGGAGCAAATGATTGGAAAAGCCTATAAATCTCAACAACTAACGATGGATTATGATGATGGCGGAAAAAGTACAATGCGCAGTTTGTTAGCTGAAACAGAATCGTTATCCTATGTACAGACAGGGGATTCATTTTTATCGATTAATACACTTTCCTCATCAGGACAAGACATTGTTGAGCAGTGGGTAATGAATTCAGATAAACAATTATTTAAAAGTGACCACAATCGAGAATCGTGGATGCAGGAAACGGCGGAATATTATATCAAACGGAATAATTGGTATACTGCTGAAGGTCCATTAAACAAAATGGCGACATCTACAGAGCCTCTTCCAAAAAGTGGACATGGCTATGGACGAAATTTATTGCTTGTAAAAGAAGATCGAGCATTAGCCCTTTATAAACAACAAGGTGATCGTTATTTTGAAAATCTCGTTCACAACTCCTTTGTTAACTTAGATATTTTTAGAGGTGATCGAACATATTGGCCGACAGAAGTAACGAGTACGTATTTAAAAGGACTATATAATATTACTGCACCATTTATCGATACACGTTTCAACGAACAAATAGCATTATTTTATTATAATAGTGGTGAACTGTTTAACGTTCAAAATTATAAAGAACCGTTACGAAATTATGCAGATCTGTTAGTATCTCAAAAAGAGCAAGGACATGTCATTGAAGTTGATGATCATTCTTTTTATATTTCAGATTACTTCCCAATAAACCAAGAAGTAACAACCCATTCTTCCATGAATCATGTATTAGGTGGAATGAATTTATTATTAATTGCTTATGAAGAATTTGGTGATGAAAAGTATTTAATGACAGCACGTGCTATTATTACGGCAATTGAAAAAGATCAACATAAATGGATTCGTGATAACGGGGATATTTGGTATAAAATGGCGTCAGATGGTACTCTTGTCGGGGATGATTATCAACATCTAACTCTTGAGGACTTAATAAATGCTTATAAATTATGGTCTAAAATTGATCCAACCTATCTAACAACAATAGAAGAAATGATTGCTTCCAAATCTTCATTCCTTTCAAATGAAACCTTAGGATACACGACTAAAATTTATAATGGATTAAAAGATATCGGAATGCTTCATTACTTACCAAAAGGTGAAGAACGTACAGATGCAAAATAAAAATAAAACCAACTCTTTAACAGTAGAGGGTTGGTTTTTCTATTTTTTATAGTAGTTACCTTCTTTATATTAAAAAGAAAATGTTCTTTCTATTAAAATAGATAATGGTACTTATTTGACTTGTAGTTAGGTTATCACATAATAAAAAGTTTATTTATACTAAAAATTAAATTATTAATTATTATCATATTTTATTATACTCCGAATAATATGAACTGTAGAGTTTCTACTAATCTTACAAAATGGAGTGAAGTTTAAATGGGTAAATTTGATAACAAAGTTGTGTTAATTACAGGTGGATCACGTGGCCAAGGTTGCTTCCCATGCTCGTGCATTTATTGAAGAAGGAGCAAAAGTAGTTATTACAGATGTTTTAGTTGCTGAGGGACAAGCATTAGCTGCTGAACTTGGTGAAAATGCAACATTTTTAAAACATGATGTGACATCTGAACTTCAATGGACTAGTATAGTTGAGCAAACTGAAGCGATATATGGTCCAATCAACGTATTAGTAAATTATGCTGGAATTGTGATCAGCAAAACTTTTGAAGAACTTTCAGAGGCAGAATACAGAAAAGTAATTGACATTAACCAGGTAGGAGTATTTTTAGGAATGAAGACTGTGGTTCCATCACTTAAAAAGTCAGGAAATGGTGTAATAATAAATATTTCTTCAATTAACGGACTTCGTGGAAGCGCAGGTACATTAGCTTATGACGCTTCAAAATTTGCAGTACGCGGCATGACAAAATCAGCTGCAATTGAACTTGCTCCATACGGCATTCGTGTTAACTCTATACATCCAGGTGTCATTTTAACACCAATGGTAACTCAATCAGATGTTGCTGACGTTGCTGATCAATTGTCTGAAAATGTCCCATTAAAACGTGCAGCACAACCTGAAGAAGTATCAAAGCTTGTATTATTCCTTGCACAAGATGCTAGCTATTCAACGGGTTCAGAGTTTATTTTAGATGGCGGTTTAACAGCAAAATATTAACCTTAATATACCCACTGTGCTTTTTAGCAGCTGGGTTTATTTTTACATTTTTTCTATTAAATTTGTTCTATTTTTCTTATTTTTTGCATAAATAGAAGTGGTGGAAGAATCTAGCATTCTTTATAACTAAATAGAATTGGGGGAAGGGAAATGGAACAAGTAATCGAAAAACGAATCGGAATAAGCGATTTAGTTAACAAGGTTGTTTCAGCAGAAGAAGCAGCGGCATTAATTCAAGATGGTAATGTAGTTGGGATGAGCGGATTTACACGTGCTGGGGATGCAAAAGTTGTGCCGTTAGCTTTAGCACAACGAGCAAAAAATGAGAAAATTAAAATTGACGTATATACAGGTGCTTCTCTAGGTCCAGAAGTAGACCAAATTTTAGCTGAAGCAGGTGCGATTCGTAAAAGAGGTCCATATCAAGGGGACCCTGCCATTCGTAATTTAATTAATAAAGGTGAAGTTTTATATGTAGACGCTCACTTATCACATAATGCAGAACTGGTTCGACAAGGCATTATTGGACCAATTGATTTTGCTATTATTGAAGCAACAGCAATTACTCAAGATGGATTGTTAGTTCCAACTACATCTGTAGGGAACTCACCAATTTTTGCTCAGTATGCAAAAAACATTATTATTGAATTAAATTTAGCCCATTCTGAATCATTAGTTGGTGTACATGACATTTATATTCCAGAAGCACAAGGTGAACGTAAGCCAATTCCAATATTAAGCCCAACAGACCGCATTGGCGAAATTGGTATTAAAATTGATCCTAATAAAGTAAAAGCAATCGTCATTTCTAATGAACAGGATGCACCATCTTTAATTGTTGATCCGGATGATGAAACACAGGCAATGGCTAATCATTTATTAGATTTTTTCAGAAGTGAAATTAAAGCAGGACGATTAACGAATAAATTGGCTCCATTACAGTCTGGAGTTGGCTCAGTTGCAAATGCTGTTTTGGAAGGATTTAAGACTTCCGAATTTGAAGATTTAATTATTTTCTCTGAAGTTTTACAAGATGCGGTATTTAACTTGATCGACGCCGGAAAAGTTTCATTTGCTTCTTGTACTTCGATTACGATCTCAGAGGAGCTACAAAAGAAAGTATATGGCAATATTGAAAATTACGCTGACAAAATTATTATTCGTCCACAGGAAATCTCAAATCATCCAGAAGTAATTCGTCGTTTAGGGTTAATTGCGATTAATGCAGCATTAGAAGTAGATATTTATGGCAACGTAAACTCTACTCATGTTGGTGGTACTCGTATGATGAATGGTATTGGCGGTTCCGGTGACTTCACAAGAAACTCTCGCTTAAGTATTTTTGTAACGAAATCTTATGCGAAGGGTGGAAAATTATCGTCCATCGTGCCAATGGTTGCACATCATGACCATACAGAACACGATGTACATGTAATTGTTACAGAACAAGGTGTTGCTGATTTACGGGGATTAGCACCAAAAGAACGTGTAACGAAAATTATTGAAAATTGCGTTCATCCAGATTTTAAACAGCAGCTTTTAGATTATTATAATGAAGCAGTTGAACTTACTGGCAATGCACAAACGCCACATAATTTAGAAAAAGCCCTTTCATGGCATGTTAATGCTGCTAAAACGGGATCGATGAAATTACAATAAAATCTCTTTTAAGGTTGTTTGACGAATAAATATTTGTCATACAACCTTTTCATTTGCATTTCCTCAATTATAGTGAGTTGTTCCACCACAAAAAAATATGTATACTAATATTTATTATTATTTTTCTTCTTACGTAAAACAAAAGGAGGCAATATTTTGAGGAAATTGGTATTCGTATCTTTTATAGCTACGTCTCTTTTAACCGCTTCTTTAAATACAATTCCTGCTTATGCAAATGATAATCCGTCATTGGAGCAGACGGTTGAAACGAAATTTTTAGATATTCCAAATACATATTGGGCTAAAAATGAAATTTTGCAGTTAGTTGAAATGGGAATTATGAATGGAAATCAAGATTTTCAGTTTAGACCTGCTGTTGATATAACAAAGGGAGAGGCTGCTAGTGCCCTTGCAAAGTCACTGGATTTAGATATGCCATTTAAATCGAAATATAAAGATGTATCAAAAAAGAATCCTGATGCTTCTAAAATTCTAGCAATTTCTGAAATGAATATCATTCCTGAAAAAAATGACACTATTTTTGGAGTCGATGAACATTTAACACGAGAGCAATTTGCCTATGGCCTTGTACAAGCATTTCATTTACAACCTAAAGGAAAAGATCAACCATTAGCAGATGCTTTTCTTATTTCGCCTCCTTATTTAAATGCTGTACAAATTGCCATGCAACATAATATTTTAAATAGCAATAAGCAAAAATTTAAACCATCACAGCCAGTAAGCAGAGCTGAATTTGCCGCTGCAATGCATAAAGCGATGGTTATTTCAGGGGAAATTACTGAAGTAAAAGAATACAATATAAACCCAATGGACAAGTCAGAAAATTACAAGGTCAATTATCTTCAAGAAGATTTAATTAAGCTTTCATTTGATGAAAACCCAATATATCTTCGTTCAGAACATTCGATTGAATTTACAAATCATGAGCGAATTGATTATGGATTTTCCCGTGACAATATTTATACTTATTCAGTTGGTGAACAAGCCGCTACTTTAAAAGTAACAGTACGGTCTTTTGATAACGGGGATTATTTTTTATTATCCCAATTAGACAATCCGAACAATGAAAAGATAACAGTAGACATTTTACAAAAAGAAAATGATGTTGCCCAATTTGAACAATTTCGCTTTGATCGTTATCCAATAAATCGTAAGTTAAAAGGCGAATATGGAGAAGATATAACATCGTATCCAACAGGACTCGTTCGTTTCATAAAAAAAGATGGTTCTATTGAGGAACGAATGATTGGAAAAGGGTTTAATTCTGAACAAATGCATCTTGAGTATGAAGATGGTGGAGAAAGCTATATGCGAAATTTACTATCTGAACAAGAAGTGTTTTCTTATGCACACGTAGACTCAACTTTAATTTCAGTTTATACTTTACAATCTGCTGGAGACGACATAGTTGAAACGTGGTATTTGAATGCTGATGAGCCATTGTTTGAATCGGATGTAAACCGAGAAAATTGGATGCAGGAAACAGCTAAGTACTTTAAAAAACGTAATGACTGGTATACTGCCGATGGACCATATAATAAGATGGCGACATCAACAGAACCACAGCCTGAAACTGGGCGCGGATATGGACGTATTTTGTTACTTATGAAGGAAGATCGTGCACTGACTTTATATAAAGAACAGCAAGACCGATTTTTCGAAGATTTAATTTACAATTCTTTTGTCAATTTGAAAAACTTTAAAGAAGATAAAACATATTGGCAAACAGAAGTAACAAGTACGTACTTAAAAGATTTATATGGTATAACGGCACCGTTTATCGATACTCGTTTTAATGAACAAATTGCTTTATTTTACTATAATAGCGGTAAAGAGTTTGATATTCCTGATTATAAAGAACCGTTAAGAAATTATGCCAATCTTTTAGTATCTAGAAAAGATGAAAATCAAATTATTAAAGTGGATGATGAATCTTACTATATTTCAGACTATTTCCCTGTTGTTCAAGATGTCACAACCCATGCTTCAATGAATCATGTGCTTGGTGGCATGAATATTTTATTGCTAGCTTACAATGAGTTCGGTGATAAACAATATTTAGAAACTGCTCGTGCCATCCAAAGGGCTATTGAAAAACAACAAGATCAGTGGATTCGAGATAATGGAGACATTTGGTATAAAATTAGTCCGGACTTGACATTTGTAGGAGATGACTATGTTCATCTAACTTTAGAAGATTTAATTAATTCCTATAAATTGTGGGTAGATATTGATCCATCTTATTTACCAACAATTGAAAAATTGATTAAATCTAAATCAACTTTCCTTTCAAATGAAAAACTTGGGTATACAACGAAAATTTATAATGGGCTAAAAGATATTGGTATGTTAAAATACTTACCAGAAGGAAAAGAACGAACAGATGCATTATAAAAAAACTGTCTCATTTGCTATTTCGTGCAGATGAGACAGTTTTTTTATACCTTTTAATATATTTTTGCTAAAATAATGAAATATGATTGAAGGAAATGAGGATTTTTATGTATAAAACAATTGGTGTGCTTGCTCATGTTGATGCTGGTAAGACGACATTTTCTGAGCAGCTCCTTTTCCATACAGAAAGTATTAAAGAAAGAGGACGTGTGGATCATAAGGACGCCTATTTAGATAATCATGCCATTGAACGTCAGCGAGGTATTACGATTTTTGCTGAACAAGGTAGAATTCATTATAACGATGATATTTATACGTTAATTGATACACCAGGACACATCGATTTTTCACCAGAGATGGAGCGTGCCATTAGTGTTATGGATTATGCCATCCTAATCATCAGTGCGGTAGATGGCATTGAAGGGCATACCGAAACAGTTTGGAATCTTTTGCGTCAATACCATGTGCCGACGTTTATTTTTATTAATAAAATTGATCGTGAAGGGGCAGATGTTGCCGCTGTAATGCAAGATATTCTCAAGGAATTTTCAGTTGATGCATTATTGTTAGAGGAGCAAGTTAATGAGGTAGATGTATCAGAGCATATAATAGAATGGATTGCAGAACGAGATGAAATACTACTCGAGTTATATATGGAAAGTGAAATAGAACCTTCCAAATTTTTCAATGCCCTTCAAAAGATGATTCAAAAGGAACAAGCATTCATTTGCATGGCTGGTTCAGCTTTAAAAGATATAGGAATTAAAGAATTTTTTAAGCAATTTGCTCTTTTGACAAAAACTGACTATGACAGCCATTCACCGTTTCAAGGAAGGGTTTTTAAAATTCGCCATGATCAACAAAACCAAAGAATTACATTTATTAAAGCATTACGTGGAACATTGAAAGTAAGAGACGAGTTTACATTTGGAGAAAGAACTGAAAGAATAACTGAAATTCGACTTTATAATGGCAATCAATTTGAACCAGTACAGCAAGTAGAAGCAGGAGAAATCTTTGCAGTGAAGGGGCTTACGAATGCGCAAATTGGCGATGTTCTTGGTGATGAAGAACAAAACCTCGAACACTTTGAACTAGTACCAACTCTTCAAGCTAAAGTTGTTTATAACGGAACAGAGCATATTAAAGAAATATTACGTATTTTCCGTTTGCTTGAAGCGGAAGAGCCGACATTGCAAGTTGTTTGGAGTGAGAAATTCCAAGAAATCCATGTTCATGTAATGGGGGTAATTCAGCTTGAAGTCCTAGTTGAAATTATAAGAGAGCGATTTGCCATTGATGTGCAATTTGGGGACCCGAAAATTTTATATATGGAAACAATTCAAAATACTGTTACAGGATACGGACATTTTGAGCCATTAAAGCATTATGCAGAAGTTCATTTGAAAATGGAACCAGCTCCAAGAGGTTCAGGAATACAATTTGTCAATGTCTGTCATGCGGATGATTTATCTATTGGTCATCAACGACTAATTGAAAAGCATTTATTTGAGCGAGATCACCACGGTTTACTAACGGGCTATCCAATTACGGATATTAAGTTTACTTTGCTGACGGGACGTGCCCACAATAAACATACAGAAGGTGGCGACTTCCGTGAAGCAACATTCCGCGCACTAAGACAAGGGCTAGAGCAAGCAAATAATCTATTACTCGAGCCTTATTACCGATTTAAAATGAAAGCTTCTACTGATTATATAGGTAGAATGATGACAGATATTCAACAAGCAAGCGGTACCTTTGAACCTCCGATCATGTCAGAGAATCAAGTAACCATTACTGGTAAAGTGCCAGTTTCAACTTTTATGAATTATAGTACAACTTATGCTGCATATACAAATGGCAAAGGTGCTTTAACACTACAATTTGCAGGTTACGACATTTGTCATAATAGTGAAGAAGTGATAGAGCAAATTGGCTATGATAAAAATGCAGATCCAGAATATACATCATCCAGTATTTTTTGTGCCAAAGGAAAGGGCTATGTTTTACCGTGGGATGAGGCAGAAGAAGCGATGCATTGCTTGAAAAAGTAGATTTGTCGGATTATTTTGATAATTGTCGGGAATAATCGTTAGTTTGTCGGGATTATTTTATTATTTGTCGGAAAAAATGTTAATTTTGTCGGGATTTTATAGGTGCATTTGCACTCTCTTGAACAATAAAAAAAATCTGCTAGAATGGAATTAATTAGAATATTTGCAGGGGGGGTGCTTATGCGCCTGAGAAGGTTAAAACCTGACCCTTTGAACCTGTTCAGTTAACACTGGCGTAGGGAGCAAAGTACATAACAAGTGAAAACTTCGCTTAATTGTGCTGTAAAATGCTCTCCAATTTGGAGAGTTTTTTATTTGCCAAATATCTCTAATTGCGCCTAAGAAGGTTAAAACCTGACAGTTAATTCTGACGTAGGGAGCAATTATACCATTTTGGGAAGAGTAGTAGCGACTATCTTTCTAATTTGAAAACGCCCTTTTGTCATGGAACAAAAAGGGCGTTTTTTCTCTCTTGCGTCCACCAAAAAGGAGGACATTTATGACATTTTGTGAAGAAGTAAGAAAAGAGAATGCTTTTTATTTTGAAGGGAGCTTTAATCATCCTTTTGTAAAAGGAATAGTAGATGGCACACTACCAATTGAAAAATTTAAATATTACATGTTACAGGATGCCTATTATTTAAAGCATTACACGAAAATTTTAGCACTTGCTGCATCAAAGGCTGAAATTAATGAGGACATTCAATTCTTTTTAAATAGTTGTAATTATATTAATGAAGCAGAGTTGACATTACATCGAACTGTTTTTAAAGAGTTAGGCATAACGGATGAGCAATTGAATAACTTTGAACCAGCACCATCAGCTTACAATTATGTTAGTCATATGTATAATGCAGTGCAAAATGGAGATGTAGCTGAGGCTTTTGCAGCGATGTTACCTTGTCCATGGCTATATCAGGAAATTGGTGAGAAATATAAAGATGCAAAACCAGGTGTGAAGTTGTATCAAGATTGGATCGATATGTATAGTACGATCGAGCTGAAAGAAAAAATTGAATTTCAAAAATCGATGATGAATCGTTTTGCACAAGAACATCCTTTAAAAACCGCAAAACTAAAATCGCATTTCAAAAAAAGCAGCTACTATGAGTGGAAATTTTGGGAGATGCCTTGGACATTAGAAAATTGGGAAAATGAGGTGGAATATTATGAGTATGTTTAAAATTCGTCAAAAAAGTCCGTTAGTTCATTGTATTACAAATTATGTTGTTGCGAATTTCACAGCAAATGGATTATTAGCAATTGGTGCTTCTCCGGTAATGGCAGATGAAGTGGATGAAGTTCAAGAAATGGTTTCCATTGCGAATGCATTATTAATTAACATTGGTACATTAAATACTAGAACACTAGAGTCAATGAAATTAGCCGGAAAAAAAGCAAATGAACTAAATATCCCTGTAGTATTAGATCCAGTTGGAGTTGGTGCAACAACATTTCGTCAACAAGCTGTAAAAGAAATACTAGACGTTGTGAAAATACAGCTGCTACGTTGTAATGCTGGAGAACTGGCAGCAATTGCTGGCGTTCACTGGGAATCAAAAGGTGTTGATAGTGGAGAAGGGAGCATGGATATTGAAGCAGCGGCAAAACAAGTTGCTCATCAATACGATTGCCTTGTAGTTGTTACTGGTGCCTCTGATTATGTAACCGATGGAGTAACAGAAGCATGGGTAGCTGGTGGGAACGAATTAATGACTCAAGTTACTGGAACAGGCTGTCTACTTAGTGCAATTTGTGCAGCTACATTAAGTCTAGATGGGGAGCCGCTAAAAAATTTACAAGCAGTGCTAGCAGATTATAAAAAAGTAGCTGAATATGCAGCGACTAAAGAATCATTAGGATCCTTCCAAGTTGCAGTTTTGAACGGAATTCATGAAATATCTAGCGAGGTAAAACTATGGATGTAGTAATGACAATAGCAGGCTCTGATAGTGGTGGGGGAGCCGGAATCCAAGCAGATTTGAAAACATTTCAGGAGCTAAAAGTATTTGGCACATCTGTTATAACTGCTCTTACAGCTCAAAATACATTAGGCGTTCAAGGGATTTATCCTACTACACCCGAATTTGTAGAGCAGCAATTAACTTCAGTTTTTCAAGATTTTCAAGTTAAAGCATTGAAAACAGGAATGCTATTTTCTGCTGAAATCATTGAAACAGTAGCTCGAATTTTACAACAACAAGATGTAAAAATAGTTGTCGACCCAGTAATGATTGCTAAAGGTGGTGCATCACTTTTACAGAATGATGCTGTTCAAGCATTAAACACTAAACTGTTACCACTCGCTACTGTTTTAACACCAAACATACCTGAGGCAGAAGTTATTAGTGGCATAAAAATCGAAAATGAACGAGATATTTATCATGCTGCCAAACGAATATTACAGTTCGGAGTTAAATGTGTTGTGATGAAAGGTGGCCATCTTGAAGAAACAGATACAGCCACTGATACTGTCTTTTTTGAGGACGGATTATCATTTTCAATGGAAACGAAAAGAATTGACACTCAACATACTCATGGAACAGGATGTACCTTTTCATCAGCAATTACTGCATTTTTAGGCAGAGGCTTTTCATTACAGGAGGCTATTGTTGAAGCAAAAAAATTTGTTCAGCTTGCTATTGAACAGCCATTAAATATTGGTCATGGTCATGGTCCAACAAACCATTTTGCTTATCAAGAAGCCCATGGAAATTATGAGGTGACAATTTATGAAGCGAAGTGATTTAGCAGTTTATTTTATAATGGGTACTGAAAATTGTGTTGAAAATCCATTAACAGTATTGGAAGATGCTTTAAAAGCAGGTATTACCTTTTTTCAATTCCGTGAAAAAGGAGAAAAAGCTTTAAAAGGTGATGACTATATTCACTTTGCAAAGCGATGCCAATCTTTATGCAAGCAATTTAATGTACCATTTATAGTAAATGATGATGTTGATCTAGCATTAGAATTAAATGCTGATGGGGTTCATGTTGGGCAAGATGATCAGCCATTAGAAACAATACGAAAGCGATTTGAAGGGAAAATTGTTGGCGTATCTGTTCATACGGAGGAAGAAATGTATACAGCAGTACAAGGAGAGGCAGATTATGTTGGAATCGGCCCTATCTTTGAAACAAAGTCAAAAGCAGATGCACAGCCTGCAGCTGGAGTATCATTTTTATCAAAGGCTCGCAACAACTTTCCACACTTTCCGATTGTTGCAATAGGTGGTATCACTACTGACAACGCAAAAGAAGTAATACAAGCCGGTGCAGATGGAGTAGCTGTTATTTCTGTGATAAGCCAATGTAGTGATCGGAAAAGGACAGTACAGAAGTTTAAAGATCTTCAAAACTTGAATTCTATAAAATAATTAAAAATCACCTCTATAGATATTTCCTGTAGAGGTGATTTTTTTAAATATATATAAAATATTGTAACTGTATTCCATTAAATTCGTTTAGATTAATAATTAGATAGTACAATATAGTAAAGGGGAGATTAATAAATGGTTAGATAAGTTCCTTCTGACTGTAATCATTTTCATTTTACAAGTTTTCGTATTAATAATTGAATTGATAGGCAAAAATTTGGGGTTTAGGAGATGGGGAAAATGAATATTGTTTTGAAAGAATTACCTGAATATAACGTTGCATTTATTAGACGAATCGGCAGTTATTTTGAACCGCAAGAACATTGGGGTAAATTGTTTGAGTGGGCTTCTAAAAATGGACTTTATCCACCTCATCAATCATTTATTGGAATATCTTTAGATAACCCAGATATTGTAGAAGGTAAAAATTGTCGGCACGATGCATGTGTTACAATTCCTAATGACTTTCGAAAAGAATTACATTCTGAAGTTCAATTTAAAACACTCGATGGTGGTTTATATGCTTTGTATCAATTTTATGATTTACCTGATAAATTGAACTCGGCTTATAAATTTATGTTTGAACAATTAATGTTAAATAATGATTATGAAGTAGATTTTAGTCGATACAATCTTGAGTTTAGTATGAATAATCCATGGGAAGATCGAGAAGGAAAATTAAAAGTTAATTTATTTGTACCGATTGAAAAGATTCGTGTGGACTAGTACGGATAAATTTAATCAATGATATTCGAATGGTTAGAATGAATATCTAATCATTCGATTTAACTCAGTTCGACTAGATTAATAACCCTTTAAAATATGGATTTAAGAGGTGAAGAAGTGAAACAGAATCGTTTTGACATTTATCTAATACTTCAACTTATTTTTTCTATAATAGTAATTGCTATCAGTATTTATAGCTTTGTTACAGAAAACTTTGATTTAAACCCTATATCGCTAATATTACTAAGTGCCATTTTAATCATAATGGGGTTGAGAGAATATAAAAGAACAAAGAAATTATTGTTTTCTATATTTATTTTTGGTGTTGCTCTGTTTATATTAATGACTGTTGTGTATAGTTTTTTATAATATTATTATGTAAACCTAAAATGAAAAATAGAAAGCCCTTTATTCAAAATATATAGACTTAGACTCATTATAGAATTTATAAAAATTATTAATTTTTTAACTTTGTCCCTTTAATCTCTTATCATTGTGTCAATAAAATGTCAGCCCAATAGTGAAAGGAAGAAAACTTTTCAAACATTCTTTCTATAAACATCTTTTCATAGTATTATAAAGTCAGTTGTGTTTTTTTTACTATGGAGGCTTTCTAAAAGATGAACAAAAGAACTAGGAAGATTAGACATTCATTAACTTTTCAACTAGGAACGATTATAGCTGGTATACTTATTGTTATGATTTTGATTACTTCCATTGCTACGTATTTTACAGCTTACGATAAATTATATGAAGCTGCAGGTATTGAAGCATATGGATGTGCCAATATTACAACTGGCTTAATAGATCCGACAGATTTAAATGCTGCATTAACTGGGAATTTAGAAGTACAAGAGAAAATTAGCAATCAATTAAATTGGACAACTGCTCATAAAGATATTTTCGAATCTCAATACATTTTAGATTTAGAAGGTAATATTATAGCGTTAGATAAAAATCTTCGAGAAAAAGGGTTTAAACCTGGAGATGCTTTTCAAATAGATGAAGAAGCGGTTTCTATGTTATTAGAAATGGGACACCCAACTTATTCTGAGCCATATAAATTTGCAGGTATGGAACGTTTGTCAGGGTATGCACCTATTTACAAAGACCATGATCCAACTAAAGATATTGTTGCCATTAGTGTTATTGATTTTAATGCAAATATTGTAACTGAAAGAACTTGGGGAGTTGTAAGTCAAGGGATTTTACTAAGTATCATACCGATGTTACTAGCATCCTTTGTAACGGCATTTTTAATTCGTCGTAAAACTAAACCAATCTCTCAACTTATTAATCAGGCTAAAGAAATAGCAAAAGGTAATTTAACAGTTGAAAAAAATAACGTGAAAAGTAAAGATGAAATTGGTGATTTAGCAAATATATTAAATCAAATGTCTTTAAATTTACAAAATATGATTTCAACGATGCGTCAAACTTCACACCAACTTACATTAAATGCAAATGAAACAGCTAGTTCATTAACAGAAATGAATGACATCGTTCAGGAGGTTGCCAATAATATTGAAAATGTTACGGTGGCTATGACTGATGGAATGCATCATGCGGACAATGCATCAAACGTTTTAACAGATTTAGCTAATGAATTACAAAATATGAAAAGTAAAGCTGATCTTACAGTAGAAAATTCAAATGAAACGATGAAAATTGCTGCTGAAGGTGAACAACGAGCAAAAGAAATTAGTAGTGACATGGAAAAAATTCGAAGTGGTTCTCAAGAAGTAAGCACTACAATTCAACAATTAGTAGAATCTACAACGAAAATCCAATCAATTACAACAACAATTGCAGCAATTGCTTCACAAACAAATTTATTAGCATTAAACGCTTCCATTGAAGCAGCTAGAGCTGGAGAACATGGGAAAGGCTTTGCAGTTGTAGCAGAAGAAGTAAGAAAACTAGCTGAACAATCGAATGCAGAAGTTTCAGAAGTTGAAAAACTTGTGAAAGATATTATGGAACGTATTGGAAATGTTATGATCTCTACTTCGGAAAATGGAAAATATATAGAAAAAGGTGCTGAAACAGTTCAACAAACAACAAAAGCACTTCATAATATTTCAATCGCAGTAGAACAAACAGTAACTGAAATTAAAAGCATTTCAGATCTACTTTCTACTGAAACAGTAAAGTCTGATAAAATTGTAGAAATGATTTACGAATTCACCCAATCTATTCATGAAATTGAAAATACGATGAACAATATTGCAGGTGCTGCAGAAGAAACAACTGCAAGCATTTCGGAAATTTCTAGTCGTTCAAATGAGTCAACACAAATGGCAGAAGAACTCGAAAAATATGTAAAAACATTTAAACTACAATAATTTTATTCAAAAGGCTGTTCAGAAATTTTATTTTCTGGACAGCCTTTTTCAATTAATTTCATGGCTTTTTTATTAAACTTATTATCCAATGCATATTTGTGAGGAATCTTGCAAAAAAAGATATGTATGTGGGATAAATTAGGATACTACGAGAAACTCAAGGAATACAAGCGATTGGTATATTTTTATATATGAGACACGAAAAATAGATAGTTTGCAAAAAAAAGAGGAAATCATTTGATTTAGCTTAAATGCTAGATTTATGATTTCCTCTTTATGATATCTTTCAAAGACTTGCAAACAGCGTAATATAGACTTTCATATACTCTCGATTAACGTAAAAATAGAAAAAGGATTCGGCTGAACATTTTGCACTATTTTTGGCAAAAATTCCAGTGTTCTTTATAAAACTATGGTTTTGCGAACATCTGAAGATTAAAAAATAAAAAGGAAAACAAGTTTACCAATTTGGGCAAAAAATTACGCCGTTTCATTTGTTGCGGCTTCTTCTCCATGATTCAAGTTTGATGATGTTCCTTTTTTCGTTTGGTTAGATAGAGCAGATTCCATATATCCTATTGCTTTCAATTGATCCCTGTAAGGTAATTTACGGAATAATTCTAATAATTCACTTTCATCTGGGTTTAAAGATTCTTGTTTAGGAATATATTCCTCACCGGTTAGCAACCATTCCATTGAAACCGAACATAGTTTTGCTAATTTATACAGAATCTGTGCATCAGGGATTCTTCCAGCTACATAGTTAGTGATTGCATTTTTAGATAATTGTAGTTCTTCAGTAGCCTTCTTTTGACTATATCCCGCTCTTTTTAATGCTAGTTTTAAACGTTCACCAAAATTGTCAGTCATTATAAATCACCCCATAAATGTGTGGTTTTTTAAAAATAAACAACACAAATGTATTATTTATTCATTGACGCCCCACGATTGTGGGGTTTATACTTTAATCAAAGGAAAATAAGTTGCTCATTAAATTTTGTCATTTATCTACAACTAACACAAGAATAACACATGTTCCTTGACAACTTAATAAATAGAAAGGATTGAGACGTTTGAGTGAACAAATGCATAAGCAAAATGCTGATGTACTAAGAACGCTAGAAGACACTTGTAAATTCAAACCTGAACAACTGAATGAAATCAGTGGAATCATTTCAAATGCGCTTGGAATATTTGAAATCTGCAAATAGAGAGTATCAGGATGGCTTGAAAACACTCACATCTATGATAAATGCAGGTAGTGTCAAAACTTCTCTGAAAAACTGAAAAACAGAAGGGAGTGAAGAGAATGAAACGTCGTCAATTAACTCCGATGGGCAAGAGAATCGTGAAAAAGTTGGTTGATATGGATCGTACCCAGGTGTGGTTGTGTAATGAAATTGGTGTTAAAAAGTCGTACCTCAATCGTATTTTACACGGTGAACGAGGCGGCCAGAAATATATATCAAAAATTTATGACATTCTTGAACTAGATGAAGATGAACAACAATCAGCTTAATAGGTTGAGTAGATGTGATGGCTTTCAAAACTAATTGAAATAATCAGTCATAAATACACAGAATACTTAATGTTAAAGGATAGAGGACTTAAACATTGTACTGGGTGTAAAAGTATAATTCAGGTCAAAGATAATTATTGCCCTTATTGTAGGTTTCTAACCCCAGATAGCTTTTTTCACAGTATCAGTTATTGTATTAGGATATTTTTCAATCCATCTTGGACATATGTAGCAGCTTTAGGAATTAATTTCCTATATTTTGCAACAGCTACAGGTGTAGAATGTATCTCTACAATTAAATCGGGCAATGCCAATTTTACTAATTCTTTTTGAACGTTAGGTAATTTTTATCCAGTGCAAGAATTTCAATAGCATTTCAATGACTTTCGTAGTCCATGGATATGGCTGTCCACAATTATGACAGTAAAAGGGTTTCTTATATTTACTTCCAAGTCTGGAGTTATATATACCTTGTATTGTTGAATCAATCACACATCCAATTTGTATTACTTACTTTATATTTATTATCAATCAATAATATTTATTATTGAAATTCTATATTTTTCGTTTACACTATATTAATGTTAATAATTTTTTAAACAGTTAAAAGATTTCTTTAACTGTTTATTTATTTGAAATGATGATACTAAATAGTAATAAAAATCTTGTTTTCCATAGTATTATCGTGATAATTGGGTTTTTTTTTACTATAGGAGGATTATTTTAATGAGTAAAAAGAGTGGGAAATTTAGGCGGACTTTAACTTTTCAACTAGGAACAATCATAGCTGGAATTCTTATTGTAATGATTTTAATAACTTCCATTGCTACGTATTTTACAGCTTACGATAAATTATATGAAGCTGCAGGTATTGAAGCATATGGATGTGCCAATATTACAACGGGCTTAATAGACCCAGCAGATTTAAATGCTGCATTAACTGGGAATTCAGAAGTACAAGAGAAAATTGGTAATCAATTAAACTGGACTACCTCACATAAAAATATTTTTGAAACCCAATACATATTGGATTTAGAGGGAAATCTTTTAGCTATTGATGACAATCTTAAAGAAAAAGGATTTAAACCTGGTGATACTTTCAAAATAGATGAAGAAGCGGTTTCAATGTTGTTAGAAATGGGACATTCAACATACTCTAAACCGTATGAATTTGCAGGTTTAGAACGTTTAACAGGATATGCACCTATTTTTAAAGATCATGATCCTACAAAAGAAATTATTGCTATCAGTGCTATAGATTTCGATGCAAATATTGTAACAGAAAGAACTTGGGGTGTTGTAAGTCAAGGGATTTTACTAAGTATCATACCGATGTTATTAGCATCCATTATATCAGCACTTTTAATTCGCCGTAAAACAAAACCAATTTCACAACTTATTCAACAAGCGAAAGAGATCGCAAAGGGTAACTTAACAGTTGAAAATACAAATGTGAAAAGTAAAGACGAAATTGGCGATTTAGCGAATACTTTAAATCAAATGACATTGAATTTACAAAATATGATTTCAACGATGCGTCATACTTCACAGCAGCTTACATTAAATGCAAATGAGTCGGCTAGCTCGTTAGCAGAAATGAATGATGTTGTTCTAGATGTTGCTAATAATATTGGGAATGCTTCATCTGCTATAACAGATGGCATGCACCATGCTGATAGTGCTTCTAATATTTTAACAACTTTAGCTGAAAGTTTACAGAGTATGAAAAAGAAAGCTGATCTCACAGCAGAAAATTCAAATGAAACGATGAAAATTGCTGCTGAAGGTGAACTACGAGCGAAAGAAATTAGCAGTGACATGGAGAAAATCAAAAGCGGTTCACAAGATGTTAGCAATACAATTTCACAGTTAGTGGAATCTACAACAAAAATCCAAACAATTACATCGACAATCTCAGCAATTGCTTCACAAACAAATTTATTAGCTTTAAATGCATCAATCGAAGCAGCTAGAGCAGGGGATCATGGAAAAGGGTTTGCCGTTGTAGCAGAAGAAGTTCGAAAATTAGCCGAACAATCGAATACAGAAGTTTCAGAAGTTGAAAAACTTGTGAAAGATATAATGGAACGTATTGAAAATGTTATAATCTCTTCATCAGAGAATGGAAAATATATAGAAAAAGGTGCTGAAACAGTTCGACAAACAACAAAGACACTTCATAATATTTTGATTGCAGTAGAACAAACAGTAGCTGAAATTAAAAGCATCTCTAATTTACTTTCTACTGAAACAGAAAAGTCTGATAAAATTGTTGAGATGATTTATGAATTCACCCAATCTATTCATGAAATTGAAAATACAATGAACAATATTGCAGCTGCTGCAGAAGAAACGACTGCAAGCATTTCGGAAATTTCAAGCCGCTCGTATAAGTCGACTCAAATGGCAGAAGAACTCGAAAAGTATGTAAAAACGTTTAAATTAAAATAATGAAACATGGTAGGCTGTTCAGAAATTTTTAATTCTGGACAGCCTATTTGTATTAAAATAAAGAACAATAAGGAGGAATTAGTTTGATTCAATTTCAAAATGATCAATTTACAGTGTTTCAAAGCGAACTTTATAAAACTACTTCAGTAGTAATAAAAACAGAAGACTTACTTTTAATTGTGGATCCAAATTTACTTCCAAATGAAATAAAGAATATAAAAGCTCATGTAAACAAAGTAAAAGGGAATCGTCCAGTTTATCTTCTTTTTACACATTCAGATTGGGATCATATCGTTGGTTACGGTGCTTTTTTAAATTCAACTGTAATTGCAAGGAACAGTTTTAAAGAACGCAATGATAAGGATAAAATTTTGAAGGAAATACAAACCTTTGATGAGCAGTATTATATTGACCGGGATTATCCGATTGTTTATCCTCCTGTTGATCTACCTATAGAAAAGGATGGACAAGTTTTACAAATTGGACATACGACTTTAACTTTTTATAAAGCGGATGGTCATACAAACGATGGTTTATTCACCATTGTCGAGCCATTAGGAATTTGGATAGCAGGGGATTATTTATCTGATTTAGAGTTTCCGTTTATTTATTTTAGTAGTGAAGCCTATGAAGAAACATTAACAAAAACAAATAAAATTTTACAAAACCACAAAATTAATTATTTAATACCAGGGCATGGGAGGATTGCGGAAACGAAGGAAGAGATCATCATTCGAAAAGAAAGGTCTTTACAATATATTCGGGAACTAAGAAATACTGTTAAAACAAATAGTGATAGCTTTTATTTAATAAAAGATTTTAACTATCAAAAAGGGCTTATTGAAAGCCATGAAGGGAATATTTCTTTACTTAAAATGGAACTAGCAAATAAATAGTGAATGTACCTAAATGTAGCCTGTTCGAAATATTCGCATAAACTGTAGAGGCGAATAGAAGGGGGTGTATCCATCAATGGGATTGTACATTAATCACCCAGGAGTGTTTAAAAGTAATGGTCAAATTGTTGAACCAAATCAGATTGAATTTAAAAGAGATCACCTATCAGAACTAATTGAACAGCATTTAGCTTCTACTCAAAATTTACAACAAAAAGTGTCTACCATCCAAAGTTCCCAGCAACAGATGAATCAGCAGCAATTAATGAAATGGGGAAATTTCGATCAGCGATTAGGGGAAATACAAAACAATTTAATGAACTCTATAGAAAGAGTAGAAGCTCAAAATTTAAAAATGGAGCAGAAAATAGATCATGAACAGCAGGTGAATGACAATTTATTTAACCAAGTAAATTCAATAAGCAACTCTCAAAAAAAAATTATTCAGAAATTTTCTATAGTGGAAGATGAACAGCAGGCTATCATTCAATTTTTAAAAGAAATGGCAGTTATGAGTGATGCAATGATCAAACGAATCGAGCAGATTACATCGATAAATGAACAAATGCAAGGGAAAATGGAAGAACAGTATCAGGTAAATGACCAAATAATAAATAAAATTGAATCTATTGAGGAATCCCAGAAGGACGTATTAACACAAGTAGACAGTCATGAAGGGTTAATGGAGAAAGTGATGCGTCAAATTGACCATTTGCGTGCAATCATATACGAGCGTTCTAGTTTCTTAGAGGAGAAAGTTGAAAAAGTATATCAAAACTCCTCAGCATATATCCAAAAATTGAAAAATGGGGTATAAAAAAGTGGGTGTTAAGAAGTTTTTATTTCTGAACACCCATTTCATATTAAATTTTAAATTTACTTACCGCAACAGAAAGTTCTGTACTTAAGTTATTTAATTGCTCAGAAGCTTCAGCGAGAGAATGGATTGCTGTCAGTTGTTCATCACTTGATGCACTTACTTCCTCACAAGCTGCGGCAGTTGATTGTGCTGTAAGTGCCATCGTTTCAATCGTTTCAACTACACGGTCTTTATATTTAACTATACCTTCAATTTCAGTCGTAATGTTGTTAAATGTAACTTCCATATTGTCGATTAAATTTGAAATGTTTGCAAATAATGCACCTGTATCTTCAACAACGATTCCTTGATCTTTGAACGTATTTTCCATTTCTTTCATTTGAGTTGTCACTTGATGTGATTTTTGTTGTAACTCAAGAATAGTAGCTTTTACTTGCTCAGTTGCAGCTGCAGATTGTTCAGCAAGTTTACGAACTTCTTCAGCAACAACAGCGAATCCTTTCCCGTGTTCACCAGCACGAGCAGCTTCAATACTTGCGTTAAGAGCAAGTAAGTTTGTTTGTGCGGATATTTCAGAAATTGTATCCATAACTGTGCCAATTGCTGCAACTTTTTGCTCAAGAATAGAAACTGAAGAGGTCATTTCATTTAGTTCACCTTTAGATAAATCAAAGGAGCCAAGTAAATTTTTCATTTTTTCTTGACCAATTTCGTTTAATTTACCTGCTTCTAATGTAATTTCATGTAGAGCATTAGACTGATCCTGCATACCATTAATTTTATCGCCAAGTTTAGATGATGATTCTGTAACAGCATCTGCATTTTCTGAAGATGTTGTAGCACCAACAGCAATTTCATTTACTGCTTTTGAAACTTCAACACTTGAAGCATTAGTTTCTTCTGCAAGGGCACTTAAATGATGGGAGCGTTCCTCTACATTTAGGGAAGATTCTTTTACAACACTAATAATTCGTTTCATATTGTTAATCATTTCATTAAAGTGATGACTTAAACGTCCAATTTCGTCTTGAGATTTTACATCGATTTGAACGGTTAAGTCGCCATTCGATACTTGATCCATTAATGTACCTAATGTAGAAATTGGTTTTAATGTTCTTGTGATAAAGGTATAAAGGACCGCGAATGTAATAATTAAAATAATAACAGTAAATAAAATAATTATATTTTGAATACTTTTTGCACTATCTTGTAAATTATTAATATTATAAACTGCTGCAACAGTCCAACCGATTTCTGGAATTTTATTATAAACTAAAACAGATTTTTCTTTTTCAACTGTTGTTCGAATATTATTTGTTTCTGTTGAATCAGCTAGAATTGTTGAAACATAGTTTTCTGCACTTAAGTCTTCCCCGAATTTAGTAGGGTGAACGATCGCAGTTCCGGTTGCATCAAGAATTACAGGGTATCCTTTATAACCTAAATCAATTGATGATATTCTTTCAGTTAAGCTAGCTAATAAAATATCAACACCTAAAACACCGATTACTTCATTGCCATCTTTTACAGCTAAAGAACCGGCGATTGCATATTGACCTGTTGATGAGTCAACATATGGTGCTGACCAAATGAACGAATCAGGGTTAGCGATTGCATCATTAAACCATGAACGAGAATGTACATCTAAATCAAAAATTCCATCAAAATGGGGCTCTGTTATAATTTTATCTCCAGTTGTAAAGTAAATAGATGAAGCACTATTATTTACAGAAAGGTATGTAGCTAACTCACTTCGAAACTTTTTATCTGCTACATCGTTATATGTAGTGGAATTCTTAAAATATTCGAGCACTTCTGGTGAAGCGGCCATTTTTTTCATACTTTGTTCATAGCCATCTAAAAAAGTTGTAATAGAGCTGGATAACTGTGTAACTAATACTTCACTTTGATCGACAACACTTTCCTCAGTTTTAGAAAAAATAGTTAAGGAGCTAATTGTTGCTAGCGATCCAAGGCCAAGTATAATAATTACTAGTACGATAGCTATAATTCGCCATCTGATTGATAACTTCAAAAATATACACCTCCGAAATGTTTTCAAAATAATATTACCATGTAATATAAGATTTATTAAATATGACTTCCGGAGTATATATTGTCAATCATTGTAGAAAAGCCAGAAAAATATCATACTATATTACGTTTATTCTTCCATTATATAGAAATAATAATTTCATTCTAGTTGTTTTATATATTTCATGTTTAGAAAAAGATAAATACTTTCACTTTTTCTATAGAAATTTTTTTACCAACATTGTATTATTCTTCTTTATTTGATACATTATAAGATATATGTAATCAATGATGTGACCAAGTAAATAAGAATTGTGAAACAGAAAATATAGCATTTGCTGAGAGCTATATCACCACTTCTTATTGAAACCTATCACGGAGAAGTTAGAAAACTAACCGGGTCGTTACCGTTACATAACGATAGAGGGCTAATTATTCTTTTCATATAGAAAGGATTAATAGCTAAACTAAGGTGGTACCACGTCTATTCAGCACAAAGACGTCCTTTATTTTAAGGACACTTTGTGCTTTTTATTTGCATGACATGTTTAATGAATGTAAATAAATCCTAAAATAACGTTAATTGCCATCTTTATGGAACGGGTAATAGTATAAGGTTGATTGTAATTAGTTTTAGGAGGAAAAAATATGTCACAACAAACAAATGATTTTTCAAAATGGTACATTGATACAATTCAAAAAGCAGATTTAATGGATTACACACCAGTTCGTGGATGTATCGCATTTAAGCCAGATGGTTATGAATTATGGGAACACATTCAAGGTGAAATGGATCGTCGTTTTAAAGAAACAGGTCACCGGAACGCCTATTTCCCAATGTTAATTCCTGAGTCTTTTTTCCAAAAAGAAAAGGATCATATTGAAGGATTTTCACCAGAGCTTCCATGGGTAACAGAAGCAGCAGGGGAGCAATTAGAAGAACGTCTTGCTCTACGTCCAACTTCTGAAACAATGATTGGTCATTTATATTCAGATTGGATAAAAAGCTATCGCGACCTTCCATTGTTAATTAACCAATGGGCAAACGTATTCCGTTGGGAAAAGAAAACTCTTCCATTCATACGTACTTCTGAATTTTTATGGCAAGAAGGTCACACTGCACACGTTGATGAAGAAGATGCACGTAAAGAAACAATGCAAATGCTGAATATTTACAAAGAGGTAGTAGAAGGCTTCTTAGCAATTCCAGTTTACGATGGTCAAAAAACACCATCTGAACGTTTTGCTGGTGCAGTCGACACTTATTCTATCGAAGCAATGATGAAAGACGGAAAAGCTGTTCAAGCTGGTACGTCTCACTACTTAGGTACGAAATTTGCAGAAGCATTTGATATTAAATATTTAAATAAAGAAAATAAACACGTTCATGTTCATACAACATCTTGGGGAACATCAACTCGATTGATTGGTTCAGTTATTATGGTTCATGGTGATGAGCAAGGTCTTGTACTTCCTCCGAAAATTGCGCCAACTCAAGTTGTATTAATTCCTGTTGGTCCTTGGAAAAAGAACCCTGCAATCATTGAAAAATTAGACGAAATTTTTGCTAGCCTAAAAGCAAAAGGCATTCGTGTAAAACTTGATGATTCTGATCAATCACCAGGATTTAAATTTAATGAGTGGGAATTAAAAGGTGTACCAGTACGCATTGAGCTTGGTCCACGTGATTTAGAAAACAATCAAGTATTATTAAAAGCTCGTGATGAAGCAGATAAAGTAACTGTTCAATTAGATTCAGTAGTTGAAGCAATTGAAAAAGAACTAGAAGTGATGCAAACACGTTTATATGATAAAGCGAAGCAATTCCGTGATGCAAACTCACATACTCATATTGATTCATTAGAACAATTACAACAGCATTTAGCTGATTCAGAGAAAAACGGAACAATTCCAGGTTGGGTATTAGCTGGCTGGTGTGGTGATGATGCATGTGAAGAACATGTAAAAGAAGAAACAAAATTCACTACACGAAACATTCCATTCAACCCACCAACAAAAAAAAATACATGTATCAACTGTGGTAAAGAAGCGAAACATACAGTATGGTTCGGTAGAGCATATTAATACTTAAAGTATAAAATTATCATCTTTCTGTAACGAGCAAACAAAGTGGCGCGGGAGAATATTAAATAAGAAAAAGTCCCCAATATAGGGGATTTTTTTGTTTGTGCTTCTGATTTTGCGAAAAATAATCATAAAGCAGAAAAATAATTACACAAGTAAGAATATATAGTATTTTATAGATGGTGTATAATAGATGATATTATACTGAAAGGTAATATTGAGAGGGGACCATCTAGTAATGGAGAAATCATTTGATTTTTTAGAATCAATCGTTCATTTTGCTCCGACGTTAAAAGAATTGTATTCAAAAGATGTAGCAATTACTATATCAGATAGAGAAAAAGTGATTTACCATTTAGATTCAAGTACTATAAAAATGGAGGATTTTTCTGGGACTCAATTAAAAGAGAACGAACCAATGTTTCAAGTAATGCGTTCAAGAAAAATGATACAAATGGATATCCCGGTTGAAATGTACGGCTTTGCTGGAAAAATTGTAGTAGCACCATTGATTAGTCCAGACAATCAAGTAGTTGGAAGTATCGCAATTGCAGCTAGTTTAGAAGATCAAATAAAATTAATGAATGTAGCAAAACAGTTTGTATCCTCTACTGAGCAAATCTCAGCATCAACTGAGGTGCTTGCCTCATCAGCAAATCACTTTAAACATTATATTGATGACCTAGCTGCTTCTCAATTAGAAATGAAACAGCAGGTAGAGAGTACAACAAAAATATTAGAAATGATAAACGCTGTAGCAAAAAATACTAGAATATTAGGTTTTAATGCTGGAATTGAGGCAGCACGTTCTGGAGAATATGGAAGAGGGTTTAGTGTTGTAGCAAAAGAAATTACGAAACTTGCTGATAAAAGTGCTGAATCAGTCGATGAAATTCGGAATTTATTAAATCAGCTTAAAGATAAAGTAGACGAAGTAGCAACAGTTGTAAAAAATACGGTAGAAACTGAAACGAATCAATCCACTGCTATTGAGGAAATTTCACAAACACTTCAAGGATTAACAGACGTGGCAGAAGAAATTGAAAATATGTCTAAAAGAATATAAAGGAAAGTGCTTTGAATTCATAATCAATTAAACTTCGAGATTTCTTATTGAGAAAGATTATAACTAATACATAAAAAACCTTGCTCTGATTAAAAGAGCAAGGTTTTTTAGTAAAAGTTATTGATTTTTCTTTTGGAACTCAATCATGAAATCAGCAAGTGCTTTACATGCTTCAAATGGAACTGCATTATATGTAGAAGCACGGCAACCACCTACAGAACGGTGACCATTTAAGCCAACAAATCCAGCTGCTTTTGCTTCAGCTAAAAATTGTTTTTCCAGCTCTTCATCAGCAACTCGGAAAGTAATATTCATTAATGAACGTGAATCAGTAGTGGCATGACCTGTATAGAAGCCGTTACTGCTATCAATTACATCATAAATAACTTTTGCTTTTTCTTCATTTTGCTTTTCAATCGCTTCAAGTCCGCCTTTTGCTTCTACCCATTTTAACACTTCACCTAACATATAAATGCCAAATGTTGGAGGTGTATTGTATAAAGAGTTTGAATCAGAATGAGTCGTATATTTTAACATTGTCGGAATGTTCGTATTTGCTTTTTCAAGTAAGTCTTTTCGGATAATTACCACTGTAACGCCAGAAGGACCTAAGTTCTTTTGAGCTCCTGCATAAATAATACCAAATTTACTTATATCTACAGGCTTAGACAAAATATCGCTAGACATATCAGCAATTAATGGTACATCGCCAGTATTCGGGAATTGCTTCCATTGAGTTCCGTAAATTGTATTGTTAGAAGTGATGTGTACATATGCATCATCAGCGTTGAATTTAATTTCTTCTAGTGATGGAATATTACGATATTTGTTTTCTTTTGAACTAGCAGCCTCTGCAATGTTTCCAAATAATTTAGCTTCTTTTAAAGCTTTTTCTGACCAAGAACCTGTTAATACATAGCTGGCTGTTTGATCAGCAGATAAGAAGTTCATTGGCACCATTGTGAATTGTAGACTTGCTCCACCTTGTAAGAAAAGAACTTCATAGTTATCAGGAATAGAGAATAATGCTTTTAAACGTGCTATTGCATCGTTATGAACTGCATCATAATCTTTACTGCGGTGACTCATCTCCATGATTGACATACCTGTGTTGTTGAAATCTACTAATTCTTGTTGTGCTTTTTCTAGTACTTCTAAAGGTAATGCAGAAGGACCAGCATTAAAATTGTAAGCACGTTTTTTTGTTACATTCACATTGAACACTCCTTGAAGAAAATAATGTATATAGATGATTATATACTCTTTTTTAGCATAACGGTCTTTAAATTTATATAAAATGTTGAATAATTTGATATTTCGAATTTTCTTGTACTTAATTGTAGAAATTTTCAACAAAACTTATTGTTCAAAAGGGGAATTTAAGTAAATATTGAATGTATTAAAGTAATAGATTTATGGAGGGGGAAAAACTATGACATTTGGGATTATTGTATCGTTTATTTTTTACGTTATCCCAGCTTTATTTATTATTTGGTTTATTGTTAATCTAGTTTCATTACAAAGAGAACGGAATGCAATTTTGAAAGAAATGTTAGAACATTTTAAAAATAAAAGTCAAAATTATTAAGGAGAAATTAAATTTATGTGTCTCATTAATTTTCATTTTCAAGATCATCCCATTTATAAATTAATAGTTGTAGCAAATCGTGATGAATTTTATGATCGACCAACTAAGAGAGCGCAATTTTGGGACGATGAGCCAACAATTTTAGCTGGTCAAGATTTATTACAGATGGGGACTTGGCTCGGAGTTTCAAAAACAGGACGATTCGCAGCAATCACAAATTTTCGGGATCCTCGTTTACCAGAAAGGCCAAAATCTAGGGGGGAAATTGCTAAACGGTTTTTAGTAGAAAATAGTTCAATGGAAGAATTTTTGGATGAATTAAAAAACAGCCGAGAAGAGTATGGTGGATATAATTTATTATTTGGAGAAGGAAATCAATTCCTTCATTACAACAATATTTTAAATGAAATAAACGAAATTCAACCTGGTACCCATAGTTTAAGCAATTACTCTTTAAATACTCCTTGGCCAAAAGTTGTTAAAGGTAAAAATAATTTACATCAATATGTTCAATTAAATCAAAACCAAATAAGTAGTGAAGAGTTATTTGAAATTGTGAATGATGAAACAATTGCTAGTGATGAAAATCTGCCTAACACGGGGGTAGGAATTGACTTAGAGCGGCAATTATCACCTTTGTTTATTAAAATGCCAAACTATGGCACCCGATGTTCCACAGTTGTACTTGTTAGTAATAATAACGAAATTACCTTTACTGAAAGAACATTTCATGAAGGGGAATTTCATTATGATACAAAATATAAATTTGTTGTGACGGAGTAACGCTAGTTCTTTTCGCGTTACTTTTTATTTTGAAAAAAAGATTTTTATATAAACGAATGTCATACATAAGTAATAATACTTCGCATTTATTATTTAAGGACTATAAAAAATATTACAAACTCACATTTTTTCATATAAAACCTATATTCTTGTCCAATACAGGCTTTAAATTCAATCATAAAATATGTTATCTGAAAGGAAAGGGGGTTAGTATCCATGGGTGGTTACTCAAACGTAGGAGGAGCAGGCGATTACGGTGGTGGCGGTAACAGCGGCTTTGGTAATGGCTTTGCATTGCTTGTTGTTCTATTCATCCTATTAATCATTGTTGGTGCAGCATTTTTCAACAATGGTTCTGGTTATGGATATTAATTAAAGTAGTAAAAATGAGGCTGGGACATAAGTGAATTTTTTTAACAAATTTGCTTGTAACAATAATAAGAATTGGACATTTTGAAAATTGATTGGAGTGAAGGGGCGACTCCTGCGGGAACAGCCCGTGACTCGAGACCCCG
>JAEXYZ010000127.1 GCA_023405135.1 Bacillota bacterium
GCTCAACTACAGTTTGTTTGAATTCTTGATTATATTTTTTTTGACTCATAATACGGACACGACCTTTCATTAGTTCAATTTTAATGACTTAACCAAGTTGTGTCCATACATCTATACTACAATCAAAAAAGTATGTTTAAAATGTATATTAAGCCTTTAAATAAGGTGCAAAACTTTGTAAAACCCCTAGTATACTAAGAATTAATAGGTCTTAAAAAGTATATAGAAAAGATTGAAAAAGGTAGGAGTTTCTCCACTATGAGCTACCATAGAAGTTTCTATCTAGTAAGAAACATCTTCTAGGAAACTTAGTAGGCGAAATTGTGATAGATTCCATTCGACTATATTAATTTGGTCCTTTGTCAAATGCTGGGGTTAAACTTAAGAGAACAAGAGAATCTGATATTTAAATTACCTTATCCTGCCCATATCCATTCTTTCGAAGCATAGCGAGAAAAAAACGGATGGGCAGGTCGCTTCTCTATTCTCTCTTTTATCCAACATACATGTGACCTATTAATATTTTCGCTTTAGAGTGCTTATATTTGTGGAATCCATAAGCATTCCGTTTGAGTACTTTTCTTCTATTGTTAATTCCTTCTAAAAATAAATTTGAATAATTTAATATCAAGCTGTTCAATATTTCTACTTGCCAGTTTTTTAGCGCTTGTATTCGTTTAATAAAAACTTGAATATTTGCTTCTTCTACCTTACGGTAAAATGCTTCTAATCCCTCTTTAGACTTAAACCATTGTTTATACGCTTCTTTTAACTCACAGGATTTTTTCAATTCAGGTGATAAACTTAGATAGCGATCTAAATACCACTTGGTTAACAGCTACTTTGAAACTTCCATCATATCCATCACGACGACTTCTTCAAACTAATCATACTTTTGTTAATATACCTTAATAGTCTTTTCACCACATGCTTATCAAATATGTTCTTTTACCGGATTGAAATATACACTAAAATACGATTTTCTTGTTCAACAATTCCCCAAATGTTTTGACCTCTTAAACCTGGTAATTCCATATTATTCATACAGCAAACTCACCTTTACTACTCGTATCTAGACAATTCAGGTATAGTAAAACTGGTGATGTTGGCATTTTTTCTATAAATTATATGTAAAGCCCGACACTTATTATAGAACCATTGATTTAACAGACGAAAGTTGAAACATTTTCAGTAGATACCACGTTCCAAATAAAAAAATCTAATAAGCGCCCACGAAAAGTTTGTGGGCGCCATTTGACGCTTAAAATAAGTTTCTTAAATGCATGCTATAAAAAGGTCTAAATTTTTTTATACAAACTTATTTTGTCTCACTATGGAAATGAAAACTATTAAAAGTTTAATTGTTAATCATTATAGAACTAAATAAACCATCTAAGATATTTGTTACTTAATTAAATCTATAAATTTAAATAAACTCATCAATTTTATATTTGTAATTTTGCATACAATTATATAATTTACTTGAAGCAATTAAATAATCTCCAGGGTCAAAAATATCCTCTTCAAAAGGTAGGAATTGTAATCTTCCAAAACTATTTTTCTCTCGATTGCTTATTATCTTTTTCATAAAAATCATAACGTTACAATCATTTAAAAGATAATTTCTTATTAAATCCACAAAACGAACTAAATCTTTATAATCCTCAACGTAAACATGTATCGTTTTCTTTTCATTATTTACTTTTTCCAAATTTGTTTTATCAATAAATTTTTCGAAAATTGATGCCCATTTTTTACTCCACTGAGATTTTGAGAACACTTTTGAAACTTGTATAGCATTTGTTTTAATGGAATGTAATTGATCAGGGTTATCTAACAAATACTCAATCGCTTGTTTTAACGCTTGACTTTTAGGCTCTATCAAAAGACCATTAAAGTTATTTATGATTAAATCCGTTAGGCCACCAATTCTTGTCGAAATTAAGGCATTGCCAGATGACATCGCTTCTAAGCAAGAGAGACTAGTCCCTTCACTATGCAAAGTAGGTATTAACGAAATATCAGCTACTTCATAGGCTTTATGCATTTCCGATGGATCTAGTGAATACCATTTAATCCTATTTTTCCAAGTTTTAATTTTTTGTTCTACATGTTTTGTATCTTCTTCAAAACCTTTTCCAACAAAATGAAAATCAACATAAGGATATTTCTCAAGAATTTCATCAATCACATCTAGTACTAGATACAAGCCGCGAGCCCCATATAATCGCCTTGGATACATAATAACAATTCGATTACTTTCTTTTTTAACAGGCTTGAATATATCTGAATCCACATAGTTAGGTATATACTCCATTTTATTCCCAATATTAAAGTCAATTGTTTGGAACCAATTTGCCGTATTAGTATCTACAGAAACCATTTTATCTACTAAAGATGCGGCTTCAATTATTTTTCTATTTTGTTCCCAAAACGTTAATGCTGACAAATTATTGTTTTGTGGCGAATCCCATGCAACACCATGACTAATACCAATACTTGGACTAGCTACATTTGGCCACGCTTCAAAGAAAGCTGAATATAAATTTAACAAAGATACAGCATTCTCTTCATCATAATAAACGCGGTTGTAATTCTTTATATTTTCAAATGACAGCTCTGTTATAACATTTTCCCCACGGGCTAAAGATCTAACCTCTATATTTTTAAACTTCCTTGTCCAAGGAAATGTTCCATATTGATAGATTATTAAGTTTAAACCAATAGAATTTAAAACTTCATTCAAATCAATTAGATACCTTTCAGCACCACCAGAATAAAAATGCTCTCCACCTAATCCAAGAAACGTTCCAGTCATTACAGATACATGATTTGATATATCATAATTAGCATACACTCTTAAATTACTTATATTATTAATAATTTTTTGTTCTACAAGTTCTATACGATCTTTCCATTGATTCTGTAAAGCAAATTCCTTCGATTTCGTTTTTAGATTTTCTTTATCTAATAAAAGAGCTTCTTTAATACTACTTTCAAACTCGAGATAATCTCTAGCTAAGTATACACCCAAATCACCTTGATATTTTTTCATTTCATATATCGGTGTCGTAACGACCGGCAAGCCTAATGCTTTATACTCAAAATACTTAACTGGAGAAACACAGTCAGTCAGTTCATTAACCTTAAAAGGAATTAAAGCTACATCAAATAAAGATGCATAATCCACTAATTTGCTATAACTTACTTTGCCAATAAGTCGTATATTGTCTAGTTCCCTAAAACAAATATCAGGGGATACATGACCAATTATTACAAAGAGCCAATCCTTATTTCTTTCTGCTAATTTATTTATTATCTCAACGTCAAACCACTCTTCAATAGCTCCAAAATAACCTATTACTCGTCGATTATTTATATTTAGCATTTCAGTACCCTGCGGATTCCAAGTCGATAATTCAATAAAATCCATAAAGTTGCTAGCATTCGGTAAAATCATAGCATCTTGTCTTTTATCAACATATTTAAACAGTTTTTCCGCTGAGTATGTCACGATGTCTGCACTTATAACCATTTCATAATGTGCCTCTATCGTTTTCTTATCAGTATCCGCGAAGAATTCTAATTGGTCTAACAAATCATACCATAATAATTTGTGAGGTAAATGATCTATAAAAGCTTTTTGTCCTTGCCAAGTACAGAGTACAATACAATATTTATTCTTAAGAACAGACAGTAATGCAGCATCATTATTTATAACAAATAAGTTTTCTTCGTATTCATTAATTGAAAACTCCCCATTATATGGTGCACAAAAGAAACATAAATACCCTTTCTTAGCAAACTCTCTTAAAAATTGTTGCGGTCTTTGGATAGGCTCCCAATGAACTGCTGGTGGATAGACAACTATCCCTTTGAATTTTTTACTTTTTAATATATCTTTTAATTGTATAGTAAAGTCATCATTCGGTTGATTTAAATACTCCTTATAATATAAATATTTCTGATTATATGTGGATTCAAAACTATTTGTATTAATTTCAGGTTGAGCAAGCTGAACAGGTTGACTTAATAAATTAATATCTCTCTGCTCAATTATTTTAATTAGCTGATCTAATGGATGGTCAAGTTTATTTTTAGAAACATAATGTTTCTTTTGAACTTTTTGATAAAGCCAGTATAAAAATTCTTTTTTTTCATCCATAGTTCCTTTAAACAGATGCATATTTAGTCGCTTCAATAAATTTACTATTTTAAAATATTTTGAACCATATAGATCATATATTTTTTGAGATAAAGTATTAAAAGTAATATCGTTCATTTGAATACGATGGTTTAATTCAATAATCTGATGCTCTTTTATATTCAGACTTTCATGAAGATTATTAATCTCTGCTTGACTTGGATAATTTAATAATTTGCTTGCTTCTTCAATAATATTGACTTGTCTATTATTAATTTCGTAAGATAATTCATTTATTTTATCAATAAGAGAATTGTACTTACTTTCCATTTCAGAATTACGCAAGGTCATTTCATGTAAGCTTTGTCTGACCATAGCTAATTCTATAGATTGTGCTTGTTTTTCCTCTTTTGTTCTATTTATTTCACTTAATAATGACATGATAATTTTATCATCATTTTTCATATTAACTAAGTCTAAAAAATGTATAATATTGAAAGGCAATAATATATTTTGGTGAATTAAATCATTACAACCACTTAAGAATTTTTCACTCCATTTAGTAGATAACGGAGGTCTTGAATCATTTATATTCTTTAAATCCATGTAATGTTTTTTTAATAACTGTGTACTTCTATTCTCGATTACCCATTGTTGCAAACAGTAATTATTTTTTTCTAAATTATTACTACTAATTTCGGAAATAACCTCTTCAATCAAAACCGTATTAACATTTCTTCCTGAAAAATTTGATCGGGCTAAATCATCAACATTGTTTGTTGTAATAAAACCTTTTAGCCCATCATATCCTATTAATAGTATTGGGACATTCTGTGCCATTGCTTCTATCGCTACTCTTCCCATACCACACACGAAATATGAATCCTTGATGTGCTTGTCAACCTCATGCGAATATCCAATAAGTTTAATATTGTCATCGTTTTTTATATATTCCTTTACATCATTAAAAGAATCTCCATCTCCTATTATAACTAAGCTTTTTCCAAACCCTATTTTTGTTTTAATAAACTCTCTGAAAAAGCTTATACATTCAAAGACACCCTTTATTTTATCCTTATCTAATCTAGAGATTATGCTTACTACCTGGCTTTCACTATTATAATTATTTAAATTCTTATTAACATTAACCAGATTAGGTACTATAGTTATATCAAGTTTTTTATTATAGCTATTCATCAATTGTTGAGTCTCTTCAGAAACAGCATAAATTTTATGCGCAGAAGGCAAAACAGTTTCAAACATAAGAGTTCTATAAACTTCACCATAACTTGTACTGAAGTTTAAGGGACCATGTGCAGTATATGAATAAGGAATTTCTAAATGATTTGCAACTGCTGCTGCTACTATGGCTGATACGTATGGATGAATTTGTATATAATTAATTTTATTTTCTAATGCAAACTCCTTTAAGTCTCTAAAATGACTTAAAATATCTTCACCAACCATGCTGGAGAAATTTTCGATTAATAAACTTCTACTTATATACTTTTTAATTAAGTTGATATTTGATTCACTGGATGTAGCTATAAAAATATTAAATCCCATTTCATTTAAAATTTCACAATGTGATAAAATGTGAGTTTCTAGGCCGCCTAATGAAAAGTTTTCCGAGATAATTAATATGTTTTTCTCCACCATTTATAATTCACACTCTCTATACTTAGTTCATCGATAACATTCTAATAAATATTAAAATTCTTTTATATCAATACTACTACCTAAATTTGCAATCCCTGTACCTTTTATTGGGATTTCTTCCACTTTGAATATCAAATAATCTGATAATTTATCGAAATATATCATATCATTTTTTCCATCTTGTTTTGCTATTGCTACAGAAATATGATATGTACCTGAAATTAAATCCAACTTCTGAGTGAAGGAGATAGAATATTGTTTTTTCTTTTTGAAATTTACTTTAACATCATAATATGAAGTACTTGTACCGTATACCTCAATACCTTCAGTATTTTTAATCCTGAGACCAATTAATATATTTTGAACATCTATTGAAGAATTAACTGTTAAAGTAATTTTACTTAAATCTCCTGTATTAAAAACATAAGACTCCTCTTGTGAATGATTAAACATCATTACATTTTCGATAAATACTTCCTTGTCATTCTGTATTAATACATTGCTATCATTACTTTTGACATTATTTTCTCTTTCAATTAAATTCAAGTTTTGGAAGTGCTCGTTTTCTTGAGAATACAAAAGCAAATGATACTTATCGATAATTTCTTTAGGTTCGCCTTCAGCAATTAAGTTGGATTTATCTAAAAGATAAGCATAATCACAAAGTTGTTCTACTACTCGCATTGAATGTGAAACAAACAATATTGTACAACCTTTTTCTTTAAGACTTTCTAAATAGTTATAACATTTTCTTTGAAACTTCTCATCACCAACTGATAACGCTTCATCAATAATCATAATATCTGGATCAACAAAAGCTGCTACAGAAAAAGCAAGTCTTACAAACATTCCACTAGAGTATGTTTTTACAGGGCGATCAATAAATTCACCTATTTCAGAGAATTCTAGTATATTTTCGAACTTTTCATCAATTTCTCTTTTACTTAAACCTAATATTGCACCATTTAAATATACATTTTCACGTCCTGTAAATTCTGGGTTGAATCCTGCTCCTAATTCTAGCAAAGCAGAAACTCGACCATTTATAATTACCTCACCATGGGATGGGTTTAGTGTACCGGCAATAATTTGTAGTAGAGTACTCTTTCCGGATCCATTTCTTCCAACTATTCCAACAGTTGTTCCCCTTGGTACGTTTAAACTAATATTATTTAATGCAATATAACTATTAATTTTATTTTTATAATATTTTGGAATAAGGTTATATAAAATTTTGTCAATTGGCTTTTTATATATTTTATATTCTTTCGTTACATTCTCAACTTTTATAACCGTATTATTATATAACATCTGCGAATCCTCTTTTCAGTTTACGGAATAACAAAATACTTAGTAACATGAAGATATATCCAATAAAAGTGAAAATTAAAAAGTGGAGTAAATTTGGAACCTCACCTGCAAAAATAGCATTTCTAAATCCCTCTATTATGTATGTCAATGGATTTAAATTCATAATGGGATGCATAAAATCTGGAACAAGAGAAATTGGATAAAAAATTGGAGTAACATAAAATAACACGTTTAAAAGAACGCCTACAGTATATGTTAAGTCTCGAATGTAAACTCCAATTGATGCTACAATATAGGCAAAACCTAAAGAAAATAGACTTATAGGGATTAGAAAAATTAACGCTACTACTATCCCCTTAAAATTCCAATCAGGCACAAATATTATGATACCTAGTAACAATACGATTATATTAAGTAACGCATTTATTAATGATGATAGTAGTGTAGTAAAAGGAAGAATATCCAATGGAAAAATAACTTTTTTCACATAATTGACGTTAGAAATAATTATTGATGTTGATTTGCTTACTGTTTCATTGAAAATATTGTAAATTATTAACCCTGAAAAAATAATCATCGCGAACTCAAATTTATTACCACTTTGTTCAATCCCCCACCTTGCATTAAATACTACAGAAAAAACAAAAGTATAAACCGCTAGCATTAATAAAGGTGTAATGAACGACCAAAAAACTCCTAAAAAGGATCCCTTGTATTTTGATTCGAATTCTCTTTTAGTTATTTGCTTAATTAAGTTTCGATGCTCATTTATAAAATTTAGCAAGTATAATACACGCTCTCTTTCTTTATATACAACCTATATACGTAAACATATTTATGTAATACATTTTTTCTTCTTCTCCATCAATAACTTATCCTAAACTCGGATGTTTGAATATTTGAGAATTCGGTATAAATATTAAAAAAACAATATTTTATAATAAAGTTCTTGTACTAATATATTCGAAACAATATGATAAAATATTACTTAATATTCTACATAGGAACTTACGTAACCTAATTAATATCGGGAATCATTTTCTTTATTTCCTTTGCCTTTGCTTCCCATGTATTTTCACGGGCTTCCATATCTAATAAAGATAAATAATCCAGATCATTACTTAACATTAATGCCTTATCGATTTTCACTATAAAATCTTCTATATCTTCTCCAATTAATACAGATTCATACTTTCTACATTCTAATAAATTTGTAGTTACTATAGGTTTTCCTAACGCCATATATTCAAATAATTTAATTGGAGAAGTTGATTCTGTAATTTGATTTAATACAAAAGGAATAGTAGAAACAGAGAAATGTATAGCATATTTAGGTAACTCTTTGTAATTTATAGGACCAATTACAGTAATATTTTCATACTGACCAAGATTATATTTTAAAATAGAATTATCATAGTTCCATCCTATTAATAATATTTCATATTCTGGTCTTGCAATTGCTAACCTAACAACTAATTCATAGTCAAACCATGTTGCAAATGCACCAAAATACCCTATTATCGGCTTATTTTTTCCAACTATATATTTTATCTCAATGGGAATTTCACTTATAGTTTTTTGAATATGGAAATGTTCATATTCTACTCCGTTAGTTACAAGCGCTAAATTTTTACTTCTATAATTTAAAACCTTTTGGAAAAGTGTATCGGCCGAAGCGATAATTATACTATTTTCCTCATCTTCTAAAAAACTATTATGCTTTAAATAAGTATATTTACTAATTTTCCCTACTAATTCTTCATCTAATTCATCAATATATTCATACAAAAAAATACAATTCTTTTTCCTTGCATGTTTTATTATTGAGCGTAAATTTCTTATGTCTGTTGAATAAGTATGAATAATAACCTTTCCAACATTTTTTAAAATTATATCTTGTCGATTCGTTATATAACATGAATCTGCTATTTTTTTAAATCCATTAACTTCATTATTCTCTGTACAATAAAAATACAAGTATCCTTCTTTTGCTAGGTTCTCAGCTATATGTTGTGGTCGTTGAAACAATGGAACATTCCATGGGATAGGAGATAAAAATATAATTAAATTTTCCCCCTTATGTTTCTCTAATATCTCTAAAAATAATTTTTTATGAAAATTAGTTTTTACTTTTCTCCCAAGGAAGCTGTTAATTTTTTCAATTACCTTTTTGAAAACCGAAATTAATCCATACTGTTTTAAATATATTATTATTCTTGAAATTATCATTTCTAAGCAAAATTCTCCTTTAATAAATCAGACATCTTGCCAACTCAAATTTCCACATGTTAGACATTATTACTTTAAAAAGGTAATAGAATTAATAATAAATTATTATTCTATTACTCAATATATTGAACTAATAGTCTCATAATCTTTATTTTAGCCACAGCATTCTTTATACCTCTGGTACAATTATGCTAACAGAATATTTTTTTTTTAAAATTCATGTATTGACTAATCTTCCTAAAGTAAATGTTGAGTCATCTTTTACTAATTTATCTAATACTTCTCTTAGTTCAATTTCGTCTAAAAATAAAAAGTCTCCTAATTGTCCATTAATATCCGTTAAACACAGGTTATTTTTAAAAGCAAAAATTTTAGAATGTATTTTTTCGTATTTTTCTTCACTCTCATAAAACAGTTCTTCATGAATTTTTTCCCCTGGCCTCATACCAGTATAAACAATTGGAATTTCACTTACAGAAAATCCAGATAAAATTATCAACTGTTTTGCTAAGTCAAGTATTTTAATAGGTTTCCCCATATCTAAAACAAATGTTTCTCCTCCCTGAGATAGACATGCAGCTTGAATAACTAATTGTGCTGCCTCTGGGATTGTCATGAAGTATCTTGTCATTTCTGGGTGAGTAACAGTTATTGGTCCACCATTTTGTATTTGATCTTTAAATATAGGAACAACACTACCACTGCTACCTAAGACATTACCAAATCTTACAATAGAGTATTTTGTACTATTCTTTAGACTTTTTCCGTTAATTATTAATTCTGCAATTCTTTTTGTATATCCCATTATATTTGTAGGATTAACTGCCTTATCAGTTGAAATTAATACAAAGTTCTCAACCTCAGCTTTTTCAGCAGCATCAGCAACATTTTTAGTACCAAAAATATTTGTAGCGATTGCTGAATATATATTTTCCTCCATTAGAGGGACATGTTTGTAAGCGGCCGAATGGAAAACCATTTCAGGCTTATGTTTAATCATTACTGTAAATATTCTTTCTCTATTTTCAACACTTAATATTTCTATTTTTATATTTATTTCCACAAATAATGATTCCAATTCTTTACTGATTTTGAAAATGTTATATTCACTATGATCCAGTAATACCAAAGTTTTCGGTGAAAAACTTGCAATTTGTCTACAGAGCTCCGACCCAATTGATCCACCAGCTCCCGTCACAAGAACTGTTTTATCTTTTATTTTTGAAGAGATACTTTCACTATCTAGTTCAATTTGATCTCGACCTAGTAAATCCTCAATTGAAACATCTCTTATTTTACTAAATTGCAATTCTCCAGTTGCAAAATCAGTATATGTTGGCAATATTTGAACATTTTCGCAATGCCTTTTACATCTTGATATAATTTCTTGTAACTTTTCACCCTTCAGTGACGGAATAGCTATAATAATATGTTGTATACGGTAATGCTCTATTACACTTTCTATCTCTGTTAGATTCCCTACAATTGGCAACCCACACACTTCCAAATTTTTCAAATGTGTATTATCGTCTAAAAATATAACCGGATGTAGCTTACTGCTTTTTTGTAATAATTGCTGGGCAATATTACGACCCGTATTGCCTGCTCCTAAAATTAATGTCCTTTTTTGGCTGTTCAATATATAGGAACTTTCACTTTTTCTTCCTTTCTTCAATTGAAGATGTCTCCAAACAAGCCGAACTCCACATAATAAAACAATATGAAGAACTAGGGTTAAAAACAGAGCTCTCTCATATAAATCATGGAAAAGTAATAACTGAGTAAATGCGGTAATTATTATAGAAATTATGATTACTTTACAAAGCCCTATTATCTCATCAATGCTAGCATATCTCCAAACCCTTTTATACAAATGATAATAATACGACAAAGCATGGTGACTAAATAGTAGTACAAAAGAACTTGATATTATTAACAAATTTATGTTGTGATTATATGGATTTAAAAAAAAGTGAGATAGATACATTGAAAATAAAACAATAGCTGAATCTATTGTTATTAACGAAATTAATCTAAATTTATAATTCAAAAGCTTCACCTCACTTTAAAATCATATGTGTTTCAATTGATCTAACAACTAATTAGTTACTTGTTGTATTTTCTTTTTCATAATTTGTTAATGCAATCATTACTCCTATAAATATCCAAGCTATAGCCGATATTCCTGGTAAGGAGTCATTGAACATCGATTGAACAAAATACGCTACTGAAGCTAGCCCAAATATAATATATTGTATATTTTCTTTTTTAAATAATGTATTTAAGACTGCTAGTACAATATAGATTAATATAGCAATAATTACTACAAAACCTAAAGGACCTGTCCCGTATAAAATACCTACATATGTATTATGTGGTTTATCGGTAATTATTGTTTCTGTTCCTAAGCCTGCTCTAGCATCTATATTATAATGAGGGAAATTATACATCAATGAATCTAACCCATATCCAAACATAGGACGATCTTTTAATAACTCCATTGTTTTACCCCAAATATAAGTACGCCCTGAACCAGATGAAATACTGCTCTCAGGTAAAATTGGAAGTTCAAAAGAATTATCTGATGCATATACTCTATTTATAAAAGGAAACTCCTTATTGAGATTTTTTAATGACAAAGATTCCTCATCTATATAGGGATTATTACTAATGATAAAGCCAAAGGATTCATCCCAAATTCTAGCATCTTTTTCCGCTAGAATATTATAAATAGGAATATTTATAACAATAAACATTAAAAGGAGTATACTTCCTTTAATTTTATTTTCCATCTTTAGAATAACCCATATTAACAGAGGCATTATTACTAATACTGTTAAGAAACCACTAGTAGAAATAGACATAAACATAATAGCAAGCGAAACAGATGCTGTTATTAATCCTGGCAAACTTTGCAACCATGACTTCCCAACAATCGCCCATGTTAAAAACATTACTGTCATAATTGCAAACATACCACTCATATAGTTCCATTGGTTAAGTGTACCAACTAACTGTGAATTTTCAGCTAAGTTTGTTCCTTGTGGTAGGAAAACTGTTACTACCTTTTGCATCCATGTATTTTGCATCAAGTCATTTCCAATGAAATTCATCGTAATAATAAATAAATTAATAAAAACAAAAGGCATTAGCGTGTACATCACGTAGCTAACGGCTCTTTTTGGGTAGTTAATATTCATTGCAATAAACATTAAAGCAATATAGCATAACCAACTAATTGCACCATCTGAACGGTTATACTGTCCGCTTAAAGCAATAGAAATATTTGGTGATAAAATAGTAGACATTACTATTGCAAACGCAAAAGCACCTAAAAAGTAATTTAATATAGTCTTTCTAATTTTACCGCCCATAAAGAAAATTTTTGCTAATAAAAGCAATCCTGTTATTACCGTTATTGTTAGTACAATTAAAGATTTATAATATGTAAACAAATCACCCTTTGTTCCAGATGTAAGTACTGAAACATCAGATATTAGCGGACTTATTACTTCTTTCGTATGAGCCAAAACTATTAATGGCATAAAACCAATTAGAATTAATAATAATCTAAAAATCCACTTATCGACGTTCGCTCGTGAAACACGATTTTCTTCTTCATCACTTATAATATCTTTCTCTCGATATTCTCCATAAAACGAAGTCATTCTATGTATACCTTCCTTATTTTAAATTTTTTTCGATAGAATTTAGTAAATCCGTCACTTTAGTCTGATAGTTTGGAAATTGTTCTGGTGCCCAAGCCGACTCCTGACAGCGCTTTAATACTGTTTTAGCATCTTCATATCGTCCAACTTTGAAAAGTGTTTCTCCAAACTGCAACATATACATTGGATCTTCAACTCTATGCGGATTAATGTCTAGAGTTCTTTGAAACAAAATAGCAGCTTGTTTCATTTCACCTGTATTAGCAGCAATTAATGCACCTAAATAATTAACATCCTCTGAATCAGATTTTGTTTTTAAAAGTTCTTCTATGTAAACTGATGCCTCTTCAAAATTCCCATCATTCGACAATTGTGTTGCTTGTTGAAATAAAAGATCTTCCTTTGCAAATTGCTCATCCTGATTCTTAGCCACAACTTTAGCAACAATAATTCCTAAAAGAACAAACGCCACCATCCCTATTAATATATATCTTCTAGTGGATTCTCTAAATTGCATAAATCCTCATCCTTCTATTTGACTTTTTTCATACCCTTAATATTATACACTATTTATAAATTGATTTCCTTATAAATGGAGATTCTGTTTATTACAATAATATAAGAATTTGGTATTAAATGGATGAAATATTTAAAATAAACGTAGAAAATCAAAATTCATTTTAATTACAAATGAAACAGTTAGAATATATCTAATAACTCGCAATAAATAATAGTCATCTACTAGAAAAGAATACATTCAAAAAATCACAGTTCTAAATTATTATTTAATTATTATGAAGCATACTGTGTTTATTTTATCTAGTACAACATTTTAAAGGAAATATCAATTACTGAGTTTTTAAGATGTCTAATAGTTAAGTTAAGTGGTCCTTTGTCAAATGTTGGGGTAACACTTGAGAGAACAAGAGAATTTGAGTATAAGATTAACTTTTCCTGCCCATACATTTCTTCCGAAGCGTAGCGAGGAAGGAATGTATGGGTAGGTCGCGGC